>JAXJTE010000001.1:0-5679 GCA_036309765.1 Caryophanon sp.
AGATATCGCAGGACAAGAAAAAGCAAACCCAGCAGCAACAATTCTTTCAGTAGCAATGCTTTTAAAATATTCATTCGGTTTAGATGAAGAAGCAGCTGAAATTGAGCGTGCAGTAAACGCTGTATTTGAAAAAGGTTGCTTTACAGGAGACCTTGCAGCAAAAGGTTCTCGTGTACTAACAACGTCAGAATGGACAAATGAAGTATTAACAGAAATCAATGCTCCAGTTTCAAACTAGTGAGTGAAGGAACGGTGAAACACTATGGCGAAAAATATTATCGATAAAATTTGGGAACAGCACGTCGTATATCAAGAAGACGGGAAACCGGATTTACTATATATCGACTTACATTTAATTCACGAAGTAACAAGTCCACAAGCTTTTGAAGGTTTACGTTTAGCAGGACGTCAAGTGCGTCGTACAGATCTTTGTTTTGCGACGATGGATCACAACGTACCGACAAAAAACTTACCAACAATTAACGACCCAATTGCAAAAAAGCAAATTACAACACTTGCTGATAACGCAAAAGAGTTCGGCGTAGAGCTTGCTGATATCGGACACCCAGACCAAGGGATTGTACACGTAATCGGGCCAGAGCTAGGTTTAACACAGCCTGGTAAAACAATTGTTTGCGGTGACTCACATACAGCGACTCACGGTGCATTCGGTGCATTAGCATTCGGTATCGGTACGTCTGAAGTTGAGCACGTAATGAGCACGCAAACGTTATGGCAAACGAAGCCACCGACGATGGAAATTCGCGTAAACGGTGAGCTTGGTTTTGGTGTAACAGCAAAAGATATCATTTTAGCGATCATTGCTAAATGGGGTATCGGTATTGGTACAGGTCATATCGTGGAGTACACAGGTGAAGCGATTCGTAAGCTTTCAATGGAAGAACGTATGACAATTTGTAACATGTCAATCGAAGCGGGTGCAAAAGCTGGTTTAATTTCACCAGATGAGACGACAGTAGAATTCCTACGCGGTCGTCGTCACGCACCACAAAAGCAGTTTGACGAAGCTGCTGCATATTGGTTAAGCTTAGCATCAGACGAAGGCGCATCGTATGACGTTGTACTTGAAATTGAAGCAGCAGACATCGAGCCAATCGTAACGTGGGGAACTAATCCAGCGATGGGTGTTGGCGTAACGAAAACAGTACCAACAAAAGCAGACTATGATAACGAAATCGACCGTAACGCATTAGAAAAAGCGTTAAAGTATATGGATTTACAAGAAGGTCAAAACATTACAGATATCGAAGTTCAACATGTATTTATCGGCTCTTGTACGAACTCACGTTTATCAGACTTACGCTCAGCAGCAAGCATTGTGAAAGGTCAGAAGCTTGCATCAGGTGTACGCGGCATCGTCGTACCAGGCTCTTGGTCTACGAAAAAAGCAGCGGAAGAAGAAGGCTTACATGAAATCTTCTTAGCAGCAGGCTTTGAATGGCGCGAATCAGGATGTTCAGCATGCTTAGGTATGAATGAAGACGTGATTCCTTCAGGTGAGCGTTGTGCGTCTACATCAAACCGTAACTTCGAAGGACGCCAAGGCGCTGGCGCACGTACGCACTTAGTGTCACCAGAAATGGCAGCAGCAGCAGGGATTCACGGTCGATTCGTCGATGTACGTGAATACATGAAGCAACAGCAAGCATAAGCGTACATTAATTTGCAGGAGAGTGACATACATGGAACCAATTAATATTGTAAAAAGCGTATATGCACCGCTTGATCATAAAAACGTCGATACAGACCAAATTATTTCAAAAGAATTTTTAAAGCGCATTGAGCGTACAGGCTTCGGTGAGTTTTTATTCCATCACTGGCGCTTTAACGAAGATGGCTCAGTGAATGAGGACTTCGTATTAAATCAGCCGCAATATAACGGCGCAAAAATTTTAGTTGCACAAGATAACTTCGGCTGTGGTTCATCTCGTGAACACGCACCGTGGGCAATTTTAGACTACGGCTTCAACGTTGTCGTTGCACCAAGCTTTGCGGATATCTTCCACAATAACTGTTATAAAAATGGTATTTTACCAGTGAAATTAACAGAAGCAGAATGTGAAGAGCTGCTTGCATCAGGTATCGCTGAGGCGTCTGAAATCGAAGTGAATTTAGGCGAGCAAACGGTAACGAATGCAGAAGGTAAAGTGTACAAATTCAGCATTGATCCGTACTATAAAGAAATGTTATTAAACGGTTGGGACGAAATCGCGTTAACGATTAAATATGAGGATCAAATCAAAGCGTACGAAGAAAAGCGTATCGTTTTTGAGTAATCAATAAGGAGATACCATTCGGACAATAGTGTTCGAATGGTATTTTTTTGTTTTTCAATAAAAAGAAGGTTTAACATGTAATGAAAGAGGGTATTCTTTGAGGATATAGGGTGCTATAGTTCTAAGTTGTATAATATTGCTATAGTATTTTGGAAAATTTTATGACATACTGAACGTAGTATTTTTAGCACACTTCATTACAACAGGACTAAAGGTGAACTTATGGCAAATATTAAAACAGTAGCAAAGCACGCAGGTGTATCGGTTGCGACCGTATCACGTTTTTTAAATAATAAAGATTACGTGAGTCAAGAAGCGAAGGCGGCAATTGAACGCGCAATAAAAGATCTAAATTATCGTCCGAATCAAGTAGCACGTAGTTTAACGACGAAGCAAACAAATATTATTGGGTTAATCGTACCGGACATTACGAATCCATTTTTCCCACAGCTTGCGCGTGCAGTAGAGGATACGGCATTATCACTCGGTTATACGGTAGTACTTTGTAATAGCGATGAGCAGGAGGAGAAGGAGAAGCTATATATTGAGCGCCTTCGTCAAACGTATGTCGCAGGCTTTATCGTTGCGTCAAATTTAATTTCGGAGCAGAGCTATTTAGAGTTAAACATTCCAGTCGTAGCGCTTGACCGAAAAGATAATAGCCAGCTTCCGTACGTGTCAACGAACAATTTTGAGGCAGCAAAGCTCGGTGCGGCCTATTTAATTGAGCGTGGTGCGACGAATTTAATTTGTTTAAGTGGTCCGCAAAATGCAGGGACGTTTGCAGAGCGTGCTAAAGGGTTTGAAGCGGCAATGACTGACAACGTGTCATATCGCATTGTAGAAGGTGATTTACGTTATCAATATGCGTTTGAATCGACGAAGGAAGCACTCGCACAAGATCGTACAATCGACGGTGTATTTGCATGTAGCGATTATGCAGCACTCGGGGCATTGAAGGCAATTCAAGAAGCGGGATTACGCGTGCCAGAAGATGTGCAAGTAGTAGGCTATGATGGCATTGAGCTAGGGGATATGGTGCTGCCGGGGCTGACGACTGTAGCGCAACCAGTTTACGGACTAGGTGAGACGGCGACACGCATGTTAATTAGCAAGCTTGAAGATAAGGAACTTCAGCAAACTCGCGTTGTATTGGAGGCGTCGCTTTGTGTGCGTGGAACGACAAAATAATATCGTTGTAGTTGGCAGTGTCAATATGGATTTAGTGTTATATACGAACGTATTGCCGAAGCAAGGGGAGACGGTGTTTGGGGAGCGCTTTACGACGTCACCGGGAGGAAAAGGGGCGAACCAAGCCGTTGCAGCATCACGTCTTCATGGCAACGTACAAATGATTGGTGCGGTTGGAGCGGATGCGTTTGGCCGTGAACTACGCGAGCAATTAATACATAACGGGGTACAGACAGAGGCACTGCTTGAAGTAGATGCAGAAACAGGCATCGCACTCATTCAGCTACATGACGGTGATAATCGTATTACAGTCGTATCAGGCGCGAACTATGCAATGGATGTGGCACATATATCGCCATACAAGCATATAATTGAACAAGCAGCACTTGTCGTTTTACAACTGGAATTACCGGTTGTGCTGACGGAGTGGGTGTTGCATCAATGTAGTGCGGCGAATGTACTGGTGCTATTTAATCCAGCACCTGCTACGTATTTTCAGCACGAATGGCTGCCGTACATTACGTACATGACGCCGAACGAAACAGAATGTGCGGCAATATTTGGACAAACGCCAGAGGAAGCGGCAATGGCACATCCACAGAAAGTGATTGTAACGTGTGGAGGCGACGGGGCATTGTTTGTGGATGACAATGGGCTTCATCATATTGCTGCACCTACTGTGGACGTTGTTGATACGACTGGTGCAGGCGACACGTTTAACGGCGCACTCGCAGTTGCACTTGTCGAACGACAGCCGCTTGCACAAGCTGTTCAATTTGCTGTACAAGCCGCATCTAAAGCTGTACAAAAGCTCGGCGCACAAACCGGTATGCCAATGCGTGCAGAGCTGTAACAACAAGATAAACTAAAAAAGGTGCCCTGAAAGTCAACTTCGACTCTCGGGACACCTTTTTTATGCTTCTACTGTAGTTTTTTGTTTTTTCTCGATAAACTGCTTCATAATGTTTCCTAAACGTTGAATGCCTTCTTCGATAATTTCCTCTGTGGCATTCGTGTAGTTTAAGCGCAATGTGTTAACGTTGTTTGGATGTGTGTAGAACGGATCGCCTGGTACGAATGCTACGTCTGCGGCCATTGATGCCTCAAACAGCTCAAGTGCTGAAATGCCTTCAGGAAGCGTTGCCCAAATGAACATACCGCCTTGTGGTTTCGTATAGCGCACTTCTTTTGGGAAATACTTGTCGATGGCATTTAACATCGCAGTTGCTTGCGTGTTGTAAAGCGTGATAATTTTGTTTACATGCTCTTCGTACGCGTTATGTGTTAAATATTCCGCAATCGTCATTTGTGCGAAAATGTTTGTGTGTAAGTCAGTTGCCTGCTTTGCGGTTTCAACATGGCTTAAAATTTCTTTGTTTTTCGTCACGATGTAGCCTAAGCGGAAGCCTGGTGTTACGGTTTTTGAGAACGAGCCAAGCAACACAGAGTTTTCTAAGCGACCTGCGCCGATATATGGCAATGCTTCGCCGCTAAAGCGTAATTCGCCGTATGGATCGTCTTCGATTAACGCGACGTCATAGTTTTTCACCACTTCGTAAATCGCGTCACGTTTTTCGCGTGAGTACGTAATACCAGTTGGATTTTGGAAGTTCGGTACTGTGTAGATAAATTTAATGTTCGGGTTGTTTTTTAGTGTTTCTTCAAGCTGTGCGACGTTTAAGCCGTCCTCTTCAAGCGTTACAGGGTAAAATTCAGGCTCCGCTAGCGTGAATGCTTGAATAGCGCCAAGATAGCCTGGTGCTTCCATTACAACGCCGTCACCTTTGTTTAAAAATACTTTGCCTAAAATTTCAAGCGCTTGCTGTGAGCCTGTCGTAATGAACACGTCTGATGCGTCGATATCTAAGCCGAAGTTTTTACGGTATTTCGCTGCGATAATTTCGCGTAACGGTAAGTACCCTTGTGTCGTTGAATATTGGAATAATTTCGCGCCTTCATGTGCAATCGAGTTGTTAATTGCTTCTTGAAGCGCGTCAATTGGAAATGAAATTGGATTTGGTAAGCCACCTGCGAATGAAATCACATTTGGTGAATCCGTCACTTTTAAAATGTTGCGGATAAATGATGATGGCGTGTTTAAAATTTTGTCTGAAAACTGCATATTATCGTCCCTTTACATAAGAAGTTACATATAAAAAAGCAAAAAAACTTCTTTATATTCAGTATTATC
>JAXJTE010000002.1:0-1755 GCA_036309765.1 Caryophanon sp.
AATTAAGCGATTTAACTGTAGCTTTAACGTACTGTTCGCTGTTTTAATCATAATATTTTTGAAACCTGTTTGCTTGTACATTAGTAAAACTTGCTCCAAGCTCTTCGTAAGTTCAGGTGTTAAAACTTGCATCGTTGTGCAGTCTACATATAGGTCATAATCTGCACCGCGAATAGCACCGATTTTTTCTTTATATTCCGTAACGAATAACGCTGCGTCTTCAGCTGTCATGCGACCACTGACAGACATATGTATTTGCTTTTTAGTTGTGTTGACGACGATTGATGTTTTTTTCATGAAGCACCTCCATAACAATTATTTTGTGGACTTTTAGCTTAGATTTAGTATAGCGTAAATGTGAAAAATTTAGTAGTGCTTCATCAGCGTAAATAGAGTAATAACATGCTTGAACATTCCACGTAATGAATGAAAACGTGCTGGATCTTTTTTATGAATTGTTTACATTAATGGAGAATAGGTCATAATATGTCCTATGTATATGTGTAGTATAAAGGTCGAGGGTGATAGCAGGACACGAACACATGCAAAGGAACAAGCGAATGAGCAAAAAGAAAAAAACAGAAGAGGAAGCACACGAAAAACAAGTGTATCGCATTTTATCAATGTATGACCGATTAAAAAGTGGTGAATGCATCGTGAAAAAAGAGGAAGTTGCGCGTTTTCATACGAGTGATAAAACGATTCAGCGTGATTTGCAGTCAATTCGTGGCTTTTTGGAAACGGAAAAAATCGGGGAGTATGTTGATTATGATCGTCAGCAACGAGGCTATGTACTGCGCCAGCCAGTTCGCAGTTGGTTAACGAATGAGGAAATTTTCGCGGTGTTAAAGGTGTTGATTGATTCACGCGCTTTTCGCAAAAATGAAATGCATGATTTAATCGATAAGCTGACGGCGTTGACGAAAAAGGAAGATGCGGCCATTATTCAAAAAATGATGCTCAACGAAAAGTATTTGTATGTTGAGCTACAGCATCAAAAAAGTTTGATTGAATTGCTGTGGCAGCTATCGACCGTTATTCAACGTAAACATGTCATCGAGCTGTATTATAAGAGCGAAATGGATGAACATACGAAGCAGCACATCGTTAAACCAGTCGGCATTATTTTTTCGGAGTTTTATTTTTACTTAATTGGCTATACGGCAAAAGTTGGCTCAGCGTATCCAATCATCTTCCGCGTTGACCGCATTGAGCATTTTGATGAGACGTTCGAGGGATTTGTCATTCCAGAGAACATGCGATTTCAAGAGGGCGAGTTTCGTAAACGCGTACAGTTTATGTATCCAGGGGAGCTAACGACTGTGCGCTTTAAATTTAAGGGACGTTCACCACAAGCTGTCATGGATCGCTTGCCGACCGCGCGTATTTTGAAAAAGGAAGACGGCTATACGATGTTTGAAGCTGAAGTGTTTGGGAACGGTATTAAAATATGGTTGCTTAGTCAAGGTGCAGATTTAGAGCTTACGTACCCGCCAAGCTTGCGAGCAGAGCTGATTGAGGCGATTGAGGGAAATCGAAAGTTATATGAATAACCAGGTCTGTTGATTAGCCATTTTTATACAGTGAAATCCAGTATTTTTAGCACTACACTGTAATAAATGCTGTATATGAGTGGCAGGAAGCGTGCGGCGAGACTCCTTGGGGAACAGCTCGTGACTCAAGACCCCGTAAAGCGCGACGCAGGAGCGGTGCGGAGGCTTGAGCCGAGCCCCAGGAACGCGAGCCGCAATACGC
>JAXJTE010000003.1:0-2130 GCA_036309765.1 Caryophanon sp.
AGCGAGCTCAGCTCAATTACCAGCACAACCACAATTTGCACAATGGTTTGAAACGGTACAACAAATTACTGAGCAAACACAACAATTTGCTTGGAAGCCAAACTCAATTTTTGCAGATACATTAACACAAACTCAAACGCAATGGAACGAAACAGTGAAATCAGCGCTTGAGCAACAACAAGAAAAACGTGAAGAAGTGTTAACGAAAATTGAAGAGTTAACAGTTCAATTAAAAGATAGCCAAAAACGTTTATTAGATTCAATTCCAGCAGTACCAGGCGTATAATAACGCTAAAAGGGCGCTCGTGATTTACTCACGAGCGCCTTTTTTTGCGTTTAAATTGTTTCTTTTCGCGGATGATTATCTAAAAATTGCTGAAATGTATTTAGTGGCATCGGACGGCTGTATAAATAACCTTGCAGCTCATGACATAAATTTTCCACTAAAAATTGCTCTTGCTCTTCTGTTTCGACACCTTCTGCTACGACCGATAAATTCATTGCGTGCGCTAGTTGAATAATCGTTTTAATGATTGATTGGTTATCATGCGTTAAATCACGAATAAATGATTGGTCGATTTTTACTGTATGAATCGGTAGTTGACTTAAATAACGAAGCGATGAGTAACCCGTACCAAAGTCGTCGATGCTAATGTAGACGCCGATTTCTTTTAATTCATGTAATATGCGCGTCATAAAGTGAATGTCTGTCGTTAAGCTTTCGGTAATTTCTAAGTTGAGCAAATGTGGCTCTAGCTTATGCTGCTTTAATAGACGTGACACTTCTGCAACGAAATTTGTTTGTGTCATTTGTAAAATCGATACGTTTACCGATACGGTGATTGGATGACGTAGTAGCGACCAAATTTTTGCTTGGCGAATTGATTCTGCGAGTACCCACTTGCCAATCGGAATAATTAAGCCGTTTTTTTCTGCGATTGGAATGAACTCACCAGGGGAAATGATGCCTTCAACTGGGTGATTCCAACGCAGCAATGCCTCTGCACCAATAATGTTTTTCGTACGTGCGCAAAGCTTTGGCTGATAATAAACGAGCATTTGATCTTTTTTGATTGCATCATTTAGCGCCGTTTCGAGCATTAATTTACGCTGCATTTGTGTTTGAATTTCGGGATTAAATAGTTGATAGCGGTTATTGCCAGATTTTTTAGCTATTTGCATCGCGTTATTGGCATGCTGTAGTAACATTTCCGCATTGTCGCTATGTTTTGGGAACATGCTAATGCCGATATTAATCGCTGTATGTAATTCGAGGTGACCGATTTCAAACGTTTGGTCGAGTGCTTGAACTAAACGCTTGCCGATATGCTCGATATCTTCTTCGCTAATGCCTTCAATGAGCAATAAAAATTTATCGCCACCAAAACGCGCTAAAAAGTCTTTTTTGCGTATTTGTAGCCTTAATGTGTCGGCAATGAATTGTAAAAAGCGATCTCCTGTGCTATGTCCGTATGAGTCGTTAATTTGTTTGAAATTGTTTAAATCGATAAACAAAACACCGAATGTTGATTGCTGCTCTGTGGCGTGTTGAATCGCTTCATGTAGCTTTTTGGCAAACAATGTACGGTTTGGTAAATTTGTTAGTGCATCAAAATGGGCGATGCGGTAAATTTGGTGTTCATATACATGCTGCTCGGTAATGTCACGCAATGCGCCGACAACCTCGAAAATGTCGTCTGTATCGTCGTTCATAATCGGTGATAAATTGAGTGCGAGCTGTCGATCTTGATATGAAAATTGTGCATTTGTATAATTCCCGTTCATCGCATCGTAAATAGCAGGCTCTAGCGCAGCTAAAATATCTGGTGGAAACACGTCTTGAATCATGCGACCGTATACTTGGCGAGAAGTGAGCGATAGTTCTTCAGCTAGGCGACCTTCTGATAATGTAAATGTAATGCCATACTGCTCATTTTTGGCTAATTTAAATACGCAATGCTCCATGTTGCGAACGACGTGCTGAAAATCGTTCCGCAACGCTTCTGCTAGCTCTTCTTCTGCTTTGACACGCGCGGTAATATCTTGACGAATCGAGATAAATTGATTAATTTCCCCGTTGCTATCTAAAAACGGCACAATCGTTGTACTCGTCCAATATTCAGAGCCATC
>JAXJTE010000004.1:0-28091 GCA_036309765.1 Caryophanon sp.
TATGGCTCCGAAAGCAGGACTCGAACCTGCGACCTGCCGGTTAACAGCCGGATGCTCTACCAACTGAGCTATTTCGGAAAAATACTATGTCTTGTATGACGTTATGTCATCGACTTTTATTAGTATATAGAGCGCACTATGAATCGTCAACACTTTTTTCACAAAAAGTGTTTTAAAGTGTCAAAACGTGATTACATCGGTGTTTTTGTCGATTGTATAGGCAATAATTGCCCCCTACACTTTCCACAAACGTACTTTATTACATTTATTTTACGATAGTGTTTGTACTGCAAGAAGCATTGTTGGCAACGATACGTATAAACTGTTTTTGTAAGATCTCTCGTCTGACGAATTACTTGGCAATGACGGGGTGCACTGACTTCATTCAACAGCTGTTTGAAATCGCGGTCTTTGTGCATGTAACCTTTTCCTTCTATATGTAAGTGATAATGACAAAGCTCGTGTAAGATGATGCCGATTAACTCTGTCTCACCGTAAATGTCGTAGCTTTTTTCATTTAGTTCGATGTTATGGCTCTGCAATAAATAACGCCCTCCAGTAGAACGTAATCTTTTGTTGAAGTACGCATGGTGCTTGAAAGGCTTGCGGAAATGCTTCATTGATAATTGTTCAACTAGTTGCTGTAATTGTTCTTCGCTCATCGTAAGCTCCTTTACATAAAAAAACGAGTGGCACTCTCGATACCACTCGCCTCTTGTTTAATCGTTTGTTGGTGCAATCATCGTTAAGGAAATGCGGCCTTTTTTTACATCGACGCTATCAATCCATACTGTGACGATATCGCCGAGGGAAATAACGTCAAGTGGATGCTTCACGCGGCCTTTTTTCAGCTTTGAAATGTGGACAAGTCCGTCTTGCTTCACACCGATGTCCACGAACGCGCCAAAATCAACGACGTTACGTACAGTACCTTGCAGCTCCATCCCAACTTGTAAATCTTCCATTTTCAGCACATCTGTTTTTAATAATGGCTGCGGGAAGGCATCGCGTGGGTCGCGGGATGGTTTTTGTAGCGTTGCAACGACATCGGCAATTGTAACTTCACCAACTTGCAATGTTTCGCTTAATGCTTTTAAATCGAGCGCACCAATTCGCTCTTCCGCTTCAGCCGTACCAATTTGCTTTTTATCTACTTGGGCGTGCTGTAAAATTTGCTCGGCTAGCGCATAGCTTTCTGGGTGAATGCCTGTACTGTCGAGTGGATTTTTCGCTTCGGGCACGCGCAAGAAGCCTATTGCTTGCTCGTATGTTTTCGCGCCGAGACGAGGAATTTTCTTTAATTGGGCGCGCGATGTGAACTTGCCATTTTCACTGCGAGCTGCGACGATATTTTCAGCTACTGTTTTCGATAAGCCCGATACGTACTGTAATAAAGAAGATGACGCTGTGTTGACGTCGACGCCCACTTGGTTTACCGCTGTTTCAACGATGAACGTTAACGACTCGGCTAATCTTTTTTGCGATACGTCGTGCTGATACTGACCAACCCCGACTGCTTTTGGCTCGATTTTCACAAGCTCTGATAACGGGTCTTGCAGGCGACGTGCAATCGAAACGGCGCTGCGCTGCTCAACTTGTAAATCTGGGAACTCGGCGCGGGCTACGTCTGAAGCTGAATAAACGGATGCGCCCGCTTCGTTAACAATGACGTACGCTACGTCTTTTATGTCGCGTAAGCATTCGGCGATGAACTGCTCTGTTTCGCGTGATGCTGTACCGTTGCCAATTGCGATAATTTCGATTGGGTAACGCTTTAACGTATGTAACACTGCTTCGACCGCTTCTTGCTGCTTGCCTTTTGATAAATGTGGATAAATCGTCGACACTTCAAGCATTTTTCCTGTTTCATCAACGACTGCGAGCTTGCAACCAGTGCGGTATGCCGGATCGACGCCAAGCACCATTTTGCCACGCATCGGAGGCTGAAGTAAAAGACTGCGCAAGTTTTCTGCAAAAATATGAATGGCCTGTGCCTCCGCTTTTTCCGTTAGCTCGTTGCGAATTTCGCGCTCGATTGCTGGCTGAATGAGGCGCTTATAGCTATCTTCAATGGCGATTTTCATTTGCTGCGCCGCTTCACCTTGTGTTATTTGCTTGAGCCACTTACGTTCCATCGCGTTCGTCGCAAGCTCAATCGGCAAGCGAATCGCGACTTTTAACACGTCTTCCTTCTCACCGCGGTTAATCGCAAGCGTACGATGTGGCACGATGCGACTTACAGGTTCTTCATATTCATAGTACATTTCAAACACTTGCTTTTCGTCTGTTTCTTTATTTTTCACTGCCGTTACGATAATGCCTTGCTTGCGCGTTAATGTGCGCAGCTGCT
The DNA here is from genome assembly GCA_036309765.1 of Caryophanon sp. GTDB lineage: Bacteria > Bacillota > Bacilli > Bacillales_A > Planococcaceae > Caryophanon. The sequence continues at coordinate 2,351 of JAXJTE010000004.1, forward strand.
CCCGAATAGACGGCTCATCGGCAAAGCGCTCTGCTAAAATATCGCGCGCGCCTGCTAATGCCTCTTCTGTCGTTGGCACATGCTCGTCGTTTACAAATGGTTGAGCAAGTGTATCGACCGAACCGCTTGGTAGCTTGCTTAGCATATCGGCAAGTGGTTCAAGCCCTTTTTCCTTTGCGATCGTTGCTTTTGTGCGGCGCTTTTGTTTGAACGGGCGATATAAATCCTCAACGCGTTGCAATACCGTTGCTTGTGTGATTGCTGCTTGAAGCTCTGGTGTTAGCTTTTGCTGTTCATCGATGAGGCGCAGCACTTCTGTTTTACGCTGCTCAAGCTGTTTGACGTATTCATAACGGTCCTCGATTGCTTTAATTTGCACTTCGTCGAGCGAGCCCGTTACTTCCTTACGATAACGTGCAATAAATGGTACGGTGTTGCCGTCGTTTAATAATTCAATTACTGCGGCGATTTGCTTTTGGCTACAGTCAACTGTTTGTGAAATGAGCTGTACAATTTTTTGATCTTCCATTCTACTTCACCCTCTCTTCTTTCCTATTAGTTTACCATGAACGAAAAAAGACAAAGCCGCAAACTGCACGACTTTGCCTATAAACTGACGCCACTATCGCTAGCAGCAATCGCATCTTGTAATTTTTTAATCGCCTTACGCTGAATACGCGATACGTGCATTTGCGAAATGCCTAACCGCTCGCCCGCTTCCTTTTGGCTCATTTGCTCTAAATATGTAAGTTGAATGATATTTTTTTCTCTGTCTGACAACACATTCATCGCATCTGCTACAATCATGCGGCGATTCGTCATTTCAAACCCATCATCCTCTCTGCCGATTACGTCAAATAACGTCACCGTACTGCCGTCAGAGTCAGACTCAATTGAATGATCCATCGATAATGCTTGATAGCTGCGTCCCATTTCCATCGCCTCTAGCACTTCCTCGTCCTCTACTTCTAAATGACGAGCAATTTCGCTAATCGATGGCGAGCGCTGTAGTTCGGTCGTTAATAGCTCTACCGTCGCTTTAATGCGCGGTCCGAGTTCCTTAATGCGGCGTGGTACATGCACATCCCACGTTTTGTCGCGTAAAAAGCGCTTAATTTCGCCGACGATTGTTGGTACGGCAAACGCCTCAAAACTTCGACCAAAATCGGGATCAAAGCGGCGAATCGCTCCGAGTAACCCGAGCATGCCGACTTGCACAATATCGTCGTAATATGATTTACCGCTTGAATATTTACGTGCAATTGATTCAACTAAATATTTATAATGTATAACTAATTTTGTTTGTGCTTCGTCACTTTGCGTCGCCTGGTAGTCTGCAATCCATTGCAATACTTCCTCCTTGGAAGAGTTTCTATGTGGTGATTCTTTCGACATTCTCTTCCACCTGCTCTCGCGTGACATACTTTGTCATGAAAACAGTAACTCCGCCCTCGTTGTTCACCTTCACTTCATCCATGAGCGTTTCCATTAAATATAAGCCTAAGCCGCCTTCACGTAGAAAATCAATTTCTTCCTCTTCATGATATGGACCGACTTTTTCTTTAATTTCCTCGAAGCTAAAGCTATTTCCATAATCCGCCACCATAATTTCCATGCGTGATTCATAAAGAGCGCAACCGATGACAACATCGCCTTCCTCCTGTTCATCATATGCATGCTGTACAACATTTGTTACCGCTTCACTTGATGCGATTTTTAAATCTTCAATATCGTCATAGGAAAAACCAACCCGTGCTGCTAAGCCAGAAATCGCTAAACGAGCAACACTTACATATTGAGGTTTTGCTGGAATGCGTATTTCAATGTAGTCAAATGCCTTCATTGCTAAGTTCCACCCTCTTCTCATTATCGATTTCCATCAGATCACTTAAACCAGTAATTTCAAATAAACGACGTAAGCGAGAAGATAAGCCGATTAACTTTACGGTCGCTTGCTCACGTTTTGCACGTTTGTAAAAGCCGACGAACACACCGAGCCCTGTACTGTCCATGTAATTTAATTTCGATAAATCCATTTCAACATATACGCCTTCTGCTAATTCCATTGTTTCTAGTTCTTCTTTTAACTGTGGAGCTGTAAATGTATCTAGCTCTCCTTCAATCATTCCTCGAATCACTTGCTCAGACTCTTGTACTTGAAAAATAATATTCATCGTAATTAGCCACCTCCATATTCAGTACATTATTCCCACTTTTATCTTACTTAAACATACTAAACTAAATTTTCTTCAAAATGACGAGTGTGAAATCATCACTCAACTCGAAATTCTGCATTTTCTCAAGCTGCTTGAACACTTCATCGACAATTTGTTGCGCACACTCTTGCTTATGTTCAGAAATGATCGATGTAATAATTGCCATCGCGTCCATTTCTAAGTTGGTGCGAATTTCCGTTACGCCATCTGTCATCATAATCACTAAATCATCTTGCTGTAGCTGAACTTCATGCTGCTCGTAATTGCCATCAGGTAAAATGCCAAGCAATAAACCTTTTGCACTCAGTTCCTCATAGCTTTGTGATGCAGCTTTATAATGCAGCGCTGGCTCATGCCCAGCCGAACCATATGCAAATGTCGACATCTCCACATCGTAGCGCCCGTAAAACATCGACACGAACATGCTATCGTCCACACTTTTTTCCACGATTCGGTTAATAACTTCTAGCACGCGCTCTGGTTCGCTCTCCGAATAATCTAAGCTGTCCATCCCGTATTTCACCATCGACATGCAAAGTGCCGCCGGAATGCCTTTGCCAACAACATCCGCTACCGCAATGCCGATGTAACGGTTTTTGTCGTCAATGAAATGAACGTAGTCACCACTCATTTTGCGAGCGGGCACCGATATCATCCCGATATCCACACCATTAATTTTTGGCACGTGCGATTTTAAAATCATATTTTGAATGTTCGTTGCAACTTGTAACTCTAGCTGCATTTCTTCTTGCTGCTGCAACAAGCTTTTATGCTCACTTAACGCTAAGCCGTAATGCACCATTACTTCGATTAAAAAATCATATGCATGACGTAGCGCTATTGGAAAGTCCTCAATAATTTCTCCAACGGCCGATTTATGAATGTGAATAACTTCTTCTGGCGCAATATTTTTTTGAAGCAGCTGTCGAATAAAATTTTGACCAATATATAAATTTCGTTCTGTTTGCTCTTCAATATAATCTGCCAAAATTTTTGTATATTGCTTTTGAAGCTCATTCAAATTAAATATCACCCTTTCTTAAGTATTCAGCCACTTTTCTGCGCGGATGGTCGTACCTTTTCCAACCGCCGAATCGACATGAATTGTATCCATCAAGCGTTTTACCCCCGGAAGCCCTGCCCCTAAACCACCTGATGTAGAGTAACCGTCCTCCATCACCTGTCGAATGTCCTGAATACCTGGGCCTTGATCTTTCGCAACGATTGCAATTCCTTTACGTGTTCCGTCTCGCAAGCGCTCAATTTCAATTTCTCCAAGCTTTGCATACAAATATATATTACGAGCGAGTTCACTTATTGCAGTCGTAATACGCGCTTGATCTACTGTACCAAACCCAATTTCTTTTGCTTCATTGCGGCCAAGTTGTCGAACTGCAACAATATCCCACTCAGTAACAATTTCTACTGAGGATTTTTCGCTCATTGTTTTCACCCCATTTTATATCAATAGTTATCATGAATCGTTCATAATTGTATACATCACTGCCAAACAGCATTTTCGTCAAAAGATAATACTTCATGATACCATATTTTTCTATTATGCTGTGCATTGATATGATGACAAAGAGCCTGTCACACTGCACCCATCACCACATTTATGGGAATTATGTTAATTCCTACATTCAAGGTTATTTTACTACACTTTGTTGGCAAATGACATTTAATAGTAAACAAAACATGTCTATATACATTGAACTTAACACTGTAACCGCTCGTTCTTTTGTTTCGGCGGACACTTTTCGCGGGCACGGTCTCAACTAATTTTTGACGGACAAGCCGCCAAAAATGGATTTTCGGCTCGGGCTTGTCCCGCTGAAGTCGCCGCCTACATGTCAGAACGATGCCTTGCTCATGTCATATTCAAAAGTTCAATCTATTGTGTGCCGTCATTGTAAAAAAAGCACCGGGGAGTGTTTCGTTCCACTGCCGGTGCCTTTATTTACAAAATATATGTATTATAGTTTTACAAGCCCCACACTAATTTTTAGTGCTTCATCGACACGCTTCATCATTGTATCATCTAAATGTGTGATGCGATCTGTTAATCGCGCCTTATCTACTGTACGCAATTGCTCAAGCAAAATTACCGAGTCTCGCTCTAACCCATACTTTTTCGCATCGATTTCGACGTGCGTTGGTAATTTCGCTTTTTGAATTTGCGCTGTGATGGCCGCGATAATAACAGTGGGACTAAAACGATTTCCGATATCATTTTGAATGATTAATACTGGTCTTGTACCACCTTGTTCGGAACCTACTACTGGTGATAAATCCGCAAAGAAAACGTCCCCACGTTTTACGTTATTAGCGTTCAATTTGTCATCCCCCGATTAAGAGACGCTCCACTACATGTTGTGCCTCGTGTTCTGCATAGCTGAACTCCTCTGCGATTTGCAAGTTTAACTCGGCCATTTCAACATAGCCTTTCATCATTGCTTCGCGCAGTTCAAGACGTTCATCATCATGCAGTTCACGCTCTGCTGGTAAGCCACTTAAGCGATAACGTTTCAAACGATTGTCATATTCCTTCGTTGCTTCTTCTAGTAGCATTTGCGATAAATCATCATATTGCAATTGTTTTGCATACATAAATAGCACCTCCAACAAGCCCATTTCTTAATCACTTCTTTCATTCATCATACCATCATGAAAACTAAATGAAAAGACTCGAATTATATTTTACAGATAATTCATGCAATTAAAGAATGTTCTTAAGAGAGTATTTACTTGTAGAAGCGAGGAATTCTATTCGTGAAATTACATGGTACTTCGTAATTAATCGTTTGTAATCGCGCCGCCCATTCATCAAGTGTCACTGCTTCATTTCCTTGCTTACCAATGAGCTGTACTGGTTCGCCTACTGGATATTTTTTTCGTAATAACACCATGCATTGATCCATGCAAATGCGTCCAACGATCGGCATTCGCTGGCCATCAATTAATACTTCCTGACCACCTAGCTTGCGAATCATTCCATCCGCATAACCAATCGGCAATGTGCCAATCCAGCAGCTTTCCTTCGCAACAAATGTCGCACCGTAGCCTACTGAATCACCTGCTTGAATTTCCTTTACGTGAACAAGCTCTGTTTGTAGCGATAATGCCGGCTGTAATGCAAACGGTTCAATCGATGAAACGTAGCTTGATGGTGTTAAACCGTAAAGTGAAATGCCGTAACGTACCGCATCGAACTGCACTGCTTCATCTTTAATAAGTGCTGCTGCCGTATTTGATGCATGTACGTATGGTGGACGTGTCGCAAGCGCATTGACAAGTACTGTAAATAATTGCGCTTGCTTCATAAATAATGACGCATCTTCCTCGTCTGCTGTTGCAAAATGTGTGAAAATACCGTCAATCGTCATTGCCGGCTCGTTCACGATTGCTTGCTCAAGCGCTTGTAGCTCCTCCTCTGTGCGAACGCCAATGCGTCCCATTCCGCTATCGACTTTAATGTGTAGCTTTAATGGCGGCATCGTCGTATCGACATAGCGTGCTGCTTGCTCTACCCACTCAGGAGAAAAAACCGTTAATGTAATGCGTTGCTCCGCTGCGTAAGGCGCAAAATGAACCGGTGTTGCACCTAGCACTAAAATGTCTGTATGCGGATAATGTTTACGTATATGTAATGCTTCATCTGCTGTTGCAACTGCGAGCATTGTCGCACCTGCTTCAAGCGCCGCACCCGCGACTGCTACATCTCCATGACCGTACGCATTTGCTTTTACGACTGCGATAATGCGTGTTGTCGGCTGAATATGTGCCTTTAAGTTACGGACATTTTGACGAATTGCCTCTAAATCAATGATTGCCTTTGTTGGTCGAAAGTACTGTTCTACTGTCATCAATATAACCTCTTTTTCACATACTTAAACGTGTAAGTAGTTTTTAATTTTAGCGCTGCACCACCGATTCCTGCACAGCGTTTTCATTATTTTACCTCACTCTACACAATGATGCATTAAAATAACTTGTGCAGCGGCGTATTGCTCGCTATGCGTAATCGACACGAAGCCATTGCTACGCTCGCCTTTAAAATAAAGCGTCGGCGCACCTAAATCATCTGGCAGCACCTCGATGTCGGTAAATTCACAGCCCGCGCGAATGCCCGTACCGTTTGCCTTTGCGTATGCTTCCTTTGCGGCAAAGCGCCCTGCTAAAAACTCGACTTTGCGATGTGCCGATAATGTGTCGTACAGCGCTTGCTCACGCGGTGTTAAAATACGCGCGATAAACTTTGGCGTGCGCGTCGCAATTTTTTCGATGCGGGCAAGCTCCGTAATATCTAAGCCGATTCCTTTAATCATATATCTCCTCCTTTCCAAGCGTGTCTCGAAAACGTTATACTATAAGAAAGAAATCGAGGTGGACACTTTGTTTAATCGTAGAGAAAATTTAAAGCAATATATAAAGCTATATCCTGTCGTTGCGACACTGCTGTTTTTAAATCTCGCCGTGCATGCATTGACGTATGTACCGGATTTAGGCAACACTATTTTTAACTTCGGTGCTGGTGCGAACTTTTTAATCGCAGACGGTGAATACTGGCGACTCATTACATCGATTTTTTTACACGGTGGATTTTTGCACTTATTGTTTAACTGCTTTTCGCTTTACGTATTCGCCCCTGAGATGGAGCGCATTTTAGGAAAGGCACGTTTCATTACATTGTATGCGATTGCCGGTCTTTTTGGAAACGTCGCAACGTACGTCTTTTTAGATTTACGCACGGTGAGTGTCGGTGCATCCGGTGCAATTTTTGGCGTGTTCGGGGCATATGCAGCACTTGTATATTACACGCGTAAAACGATGCCTGCACTGCGCCAAATTATTTTACCGATCATTGTCATCAGTATCATCATGACATTTTTACAGCCCGGCGTAAACGTTGCGGCACATCTTGGCGGCATGGTTGTCGGCTTCTTAATTGGCTTAGCGTATTTGCATCCCAAACGCATACTCGCATGGCGACAAAAGAAATAACAAAAGGGGTGAGCGAAAATTATCGCTCACCCCTTTTCATTGTTCTACCTCGTCACGTCGCTCGCGTTCAAACCAGTTTAACAATACATCGGCGTGCTGCGTTTCAATGTGCATCGCCACCGCGCCAGAGCCACCAAATCCTGACATGACTGTGACACCGACTGACGCAACATCGCGGCGCTGTTCAAAGTAGCTTTGGCGTGCCTCCATCGATTGAATACGATTTTTTTGCACGATAAATGTCGTCTTGCTTAAAAAGCGAGAGCGAATCGTCAACTGCGACCCGTCAATCGCAAACGCCGCGCTACGCCATTGCCAGCGACCGAGCAGCATAAACGCCACAATAAGCAATAGCGAAAATAGCCCGTACGGATAAAAGAAATAGCTAAGTGCCGCAATAATTGGCACGACATACACGAAATCGAAGCGGTAAAAAAACGGAATGGCACGTTTTGGTGAGCTTGTCATTGGTGTGTCCATCGTATACTGAGGCAGCACATGCGCTAGCTTTTCAGCAATTTCGTTACGCTTAATGAGCGGAAATAAATTTGTTTTCGACGCGATTTTATTATCGTCGTCACCACCTGATGCGCTTTCGACTAATACGGTCGCATAGCCAAACGGTTGGCGCAGCGGATTTTCGACGATGCGAATACCTTGTATGCGTGACAGCGGAATCGTCGTGCGCTTTTTCTCAAGCAGTCCGCGCGTAATAATCATCTTGCCGTCTTGCTCAATGACTTTGAAATTGTAGTAATTAATAAACGTCATTAACACCGAAATAAGCCACGTAATAATAAACGCCGCGGCGATAACTGATGCCAATAGCGCAAAGCCGATGCTCACAACGCTTGAGATTTCTTTATAAATTTTTTCATACGGAATGTACGCGCTCACTTGTGAGAACACCGCTAAAATACCGGCTAATACGACGCCGACACCACCTGACGTCGAAGCAAGCAAAATTAAATCCTTTTTGTCCATCGCATGAATGACATGTTCTGGTGCAATAACTTCTTCCTCGACGATTTCAACACCGTGTTCATCAACAACGACTGCCTGCAATCGTTTTTTTGCTTCCTTCATTTCTTGCTCGATGCGGTTCGCTTGCTCACGCGTAATTGCGGTCAGTGAAATTTCTGCCTCGGTCGAGTTACCCGCCGTTTCGATATCGACCGCAACGAGCTTAAACATGCGGTGGAAAATGCCTTCTTTGTAGTTCAAGCTTTGAATGCGCTCAAACGGCACGTATCGTTTTTTCTTCACGAACAAGCCGTACTCAACGCGCAACTCGTCGTCTTCAAACCAATACATGTACGTGCGCCATTTCACAATTCCGATATATAGCACAAAAATAAGCGCTCCCCCTAAAAATAGCTTCGGAATTAAGCTCGGCCAAAAATCAGGATCATTTGGGTTAATGACGATGCCACCACTCGTAATAATAATGATGACAAACGGTAAAATTAATTCTTTTAATCCTTTGAAAAAGTTTATAAGTGCAGATACAGGGTGCAGTCGATATTTTTTAAACATCTTCTTCCGCCACCCTTGCTAGCAGCGAAATACGTTGGCGTAGCTCATCTGCTTCCTCTGTAATAAGCGCTGGAATTTCGTGCGTCGTTGCAGCTGTTGAAATGGAAATGTTCGCTAAGTCATAACGCTTTAAAATCGGCCCTTGCACAACATCAACATGCTGTACGCGTACCATTGGGATTAACGTTCGCTTAATGACGAACAAGCCGTGCTGCACTTCGATTTCTTGCTCGCGTACTTCATAGCGCCAACGTTCCCAGCGCAGCTTCGGAAATAAGTAAATACTAAAAATAGTGGATAACATCGGCAAGCCGAACCAAATCATATGTAACCACGGTGACCAATCAAACATTTTCGTTAAAATCGCCATTACTAAGCCGACTAACAATAAAATGGCGGTTTGGATTGAGCCATACACGCGCCAGACCGTTAATGCCTTTCGTGCGATTTGAAATGCTGGTGGGTTTCTCATGAATTCACGTCCTCTCTACGTTTAGTATACGATGTTTCAGTCCGTTTTGTTTCACTATGTGCGTAAACATAAAAAAAGGGCTGTGCGAAAGCCATTTGACTTTCACACAACCCATTGTTATAAAAATTATTCGCTGCGCTCGCGACGACGACGACCTGCGCCACCATCGTTACGACGATCTCCGCGTGGTGCTGAGCTTGAAGATGCTCCTGAACCTGCGCGGTCGTTACGGCGTTCTCCACCGCGACCTGCACCGCCGCCATCACGACGACGATCTCCGCTGCGACCTGCTGGACGACGATCTCCACCGCGACCACCTGAAGGACGACCACCGTTACCACCACGGCCTCCGCCACCGCCGCCTTGACGGTCACGACGCATTGGTAATGGACGCTCTTCTGTAATTGATACAGCTGTTGCATCTGGCTCGTTTGTTGCTAACTTTAACGCTGCTGCTACTAATGCAACTGCATCGTTATCTGCTAATAATTGCTCTGCAAGTACTTTGTAGCTAGATAAATCTGCTTCGTGTACGTGAGATAATAATGTGTCCATTGCTTCTTGTTGTTTACCAACAAGTGCTTCTTCTTTTGAAGGTGGACGTAAAGGTGTCATACGTTTTTTCGTTGTTTCTTCAACGATACGTAAGTAACCCATTTCACGTGGTGTTACGAATGTTACAGCTAAACCTGATTTACCAGCACGGCCAGTACGTCCAATACGGTGAACGTATGATTCTGGGTCTTGTGGAATATCGAAGTTGTATACGTGTGTTACACCAGAAATATCTAAACCACGAGCTGCTACGTCTGTCGCAACTAAGATTTGGATTTTGTTTTCTTTGAACTGACGTAATACTGACATACGTTTCGCTTGAGAAAGGTCTCCGTGGATACCTTCTGCAGAGTGACCACGTTGCGTTAATGCTTGAGATAACTCGTCAACACGGCGTTTTGTACGACCGAAGATGATTGCTAACTCTGGTTTTTGAACGTCGATTAAGTTTGATAAAATATCAAATTTCTCACGCTCAGTTGATTTTACGAAGAACTGCTCAATGTTTTCCATTGTTAATTCTTTCGCTTGGATTTTTACGATTTCAGGATTTTTCATGAATGTCTCTGCAATTTTACGGATTGCTGGAGGCATTGTCGCTGAGAATAGTAATGTTTGGCGCTCTTCTGGAACGTTTTCTAAGATGGCATTAATGTCATCAATGAAGCCCATGTTTAACATTTCGTCCGCTTCGTCTAATACAAGCGTTTGTACATCTTCTAATTTTAACGTACGACGGTTAATATGGTCTTGAATACGACCTGGAGTACCTACGATGATTTGAGGTTTATTTTTTAATGCGCGGATTTGACGACCAATTTCTTGACCACCGTACACTGATAATAATTTCACACGTTTATCGTAACCAATTTTGTATAGCTCCTCAGAAACTTGGATCGCTAATTCACGAGTTGGTGCGATTACTAATGCTTGGACATTAGGGTTTTTCGGGTCAATTTTCTCGATTAATGGAATACCAAACGCTGCAGTTTTACCTGTACCTGTTTGTGCTTGACCTAATACGTCGCGGCCAGCCATTGCGAATTGAATTGTACCTTCTTGGATTGGTGTTGCTTCCTCGAATCCCATACGTTTTACTGAGCGTAATGTAGATTCACTAATGTTTAATTCTGAAAAATTTGTCAAACTTCTCAATCTCCTTTTTTCCTTTAAGTTGACAAATGGTTACATTTTCAGATGAATTGTCGGCAAACTTCGAGCCTGTATGTGGAACGTTTCCGTTACGTAAAAATTCTCTGTCTAAAAAACGCAGAGCCGTCTTATATGAAAGGGAAAGCCCGGTCTTTGCCGGACGGTTTAATTCTTACTTACTTAAGTTTCGTTACTAAAATAAGCATGAAACCGTATGTTCAAAAAAAAGCACCCTTCAATCAAATGAACTGAAGAGTCTTCGCACAAAATGTATCCATTGCTTTCACTAGAATAACACGCTTCTGAATACGTTGCAACGATAATGATTCGCTCTAGCCGCTTTCTTAATGTTCAGATATATCCAACTATTGTAAGAAGCTATACACCTCATGGAACCACGCCTCGCAATCGTGACTGTAACAAATGTGATGTTTTCCTTTTTCAGAAATATATAACCGCTTCTCACTGCACTGTAATGTTTCGTACAATAACATCGCCGTCTTTTTCGGCACGATGCCATCTTGCGCCCCTTGCACGATGAATGTCGGCGTCGTCACCGTTTTATAAAATGGCTTTACGAGTGCGACGAGCTTCATAAATTCAAACGTTGAACGAATCGGCACGTCACGCAGCTTTGAGGCGTAGCGAATGAAGATTTCATTTTCCTTTAGCGTGCGTCGGTAAAAGTGCCCGGCTAAGTCGCGCAAATCCGCTACGAGCTGCACAGGGCTAACGTATTTTAACGCCGCACTGAGTAGCACAAGCTTTTCAACACGGTAGCGCTTCGCCAAATAAAGCGCAATGAGCCCGCCCATCGAAAAGCCGACGACGATGATGCGATCGACACGCTTTGCTAAATGACGATACGCAAGCTCGGCCGTCATAAGCCATTCGGTATGCGTATGCCCGCGCATTGCAAGCTTTTCGCCGTGCCCTGGCAATGTCGGGGTAACGATTTCCCAGTCGGTATGTTGCTGTAAGTAGTTCGCAAACGGTGCAACTTCATACGGACCACCGCTAAAGCCATGTATGCATAGTACGCCTGTTTTCATAAACATTGCCCTCCTTCACATTAACGTTTGTCGCTTTAAGCGGCTCGCGTTCCTCTCATTGCCGTAATATGTATCAGCTGTATACCATAGAGACCTTTCGCCACTACATAAAGTTTCACGCAATCAATTAAAAATAAAAAAAGCTGTGCGAAAGCCTCGTTTGACTTTCAGCACAGCTGTCATTAGTTCTTTATTGAAACGCTTCGATCACGCGCTCTAGCTTCATACCGCGGCTTGCTTTTACAAGTACGACGCTGTTTTTGCCTGCTTGCTCACGAATGCGATCGATAATTGGTTCGACGTCGTCACTATGCAGCACGCGCTCACCAAATGTCGGCACAAGTGCGTCGTATAAGCCTTTCATACGTGGACCATATAAGCACACACCGGCGAGACTTGATGCGTCGATGTTATCAGCAAGCGATGTATGGAATGCTTGCTCGTCCTCGCCAAGCTCAAGCATATCGCCAAGCACGAGCCATTTTTCCTCGCGCAATGTCGTCGTCTTCACGAACTCAATCGCCGCTTTCATCGATGTTGGCGCTGCGTTATACGCGTCATTAATAAATAGCGTATGCGCCGTATCAACAAGCTGCATGCGCATGTCCGTTAACACAACTTGTGCTAAGCTCTCACGAATTTGCTCGTCTGTTAAACGTAAATGATTCGCAATAAGCATCGTGCTGAGCGTATTTTTCACTTGATGCTTGCCAAGTACCGAAATAAAATACTCGCCATTTACAACACCGCTTGCCTCAAACTGACTGCCGTTATCGACTGTCGTAATGTTCGATGCTGTTTGTGCGTGTGCGCCGTCGAAGCCGAAGCTTACATACTCGATGTCGTCGCGGCTTGCGCTCGCCACAAGTTCGGCAAGAAGTGGCTCGTCGCCGTCATAAAACAGTTTGCCAGCAGGAAGTAACCCGTCAACAATTTCAAACTTCGCCTTCGCAATGCCTGCACGCGAGCCTAAATCTTGCATATGCGCCTCACCGATATTTGTAATAACCGCTAAATGTGGGCGTGCAAGCTTCGTTAAAAATTCGATTTCGCCAAAGCCGCTCATGCCCATTTCAAGCACCGCAATTTCTGTATCTTCATCAAGACGTAAAATCGTAATCGGTAAGCCAAGCTGATTGTTAAAGTTACCGATCGTTTTTTGCACTTTGTAAAACGGTGCAAGTGCGCCTGCTAAAATGTCCTTTGATGACGTTTTGCCGTTTGAGCCCGTAATGCCGATAAACGTTGCCGTATGCTCTGCACGGTATGCACGCGCCATTTGTTGCAGCGCTTCCTCTGCATCGTCCACAAAAATAAGTGGCACGTCTGCTGGTGGGTTCGGCTCGTCCTTTAGCCAAAGTGACGCCACCGCTCCTTGTGCGAATGCTTTTTCAACGAAGCGATGACCGTTCGCTTGCTCACCGCGAAATGGAATGAATAAATCGCCTTGCTCAATCGTTCGTGTATCAATCGAAATGCCTGTTACAACGACGTCACCGAACGCTTGATTTTCAATGTTTAGCCATGCTGCTAATTGCTGAACTGTCTTTTTCACAAGTAAACCCTCACTTAGTTTTGCGTATATTGCAGTTGTTGTTTTTCTGTATGACGCTCAATCGCTAGCTCAATTAAACGGTCGATTAACGCTGTGTACGTAACGCCAGATTCTTGCCACATTAACGGGAACATGCTAAACGGCGTGAAGCCTGGCATCGTGTTCACTTCGTTAATGAAGATATCGTTGCTTGCTGTCACGAAAAAGTCTGCACGTACAAGCCCTGAGCAATCCAGTACTTTAAACGCTTTAATCGCCATTTCTTCAAGCTGTGCGTACACTGCTGCATCAATGTTCGCTGGAATTTGTAGTACCGTGTTGCCGTCTTTATATTTTGAATCGTAATCGTAAAAGTCTGTTACGGGAATGATTTCACCTGCAACCGATACTTCTGGGTCGTTGTAGCCAAGTACAGCTGTTTCGATTTCACGCGCAACGACACCTTGCTCGACAACGATTTTGCGGTCAAATTGTAGCGCATAATTTACCGCTTCAATCAGTTCTTGTACGTTTGACGCCTTGCTAATGCCGACGCTTGAGCCTAAGTTTGCTGGTTTAACAAACATCGGCCAGCCAAGCTTTTGTTCACATGCCGCAACGATTTGCGCTTCGTTACGCTCCCAATCTGTACGTAAAAAGTTTTCGTATGGCACTTGTGGCAGCCCTGCAATTTCAAATAGTTGCTTCATGACAACTTTGTCCATACCTGCTGAAGAAGCGAGTACACCGTTGCCTACGTATGGAATGTTTAACACTTCTAATAATCCTTGTACTGTGCCATCTTCACCGTTTGTTCCGTGAAGAAGCGGCATGACAACATCATATTTCACATCGCCCGTTAAGAAAGAAGAAATATCGTTTGGCTTTTCTTCTCCGCCAAATTGTAATTGCTCAATCGATTCCACTGGCGCTGTTAAAATATCGCCCTTACGCCATTGTCCTTGCAGCGTAATGAAAATCGGATGCACCTCGTAGCGATCAAAGTCTAGCGCTCCAATCACTGCACGTGCTGTTGATAATGATACTTCGTGCTCGGCAGACTTACCGCCATATAATAGCCCGACAATTGTTTTCATGAAAAGACCTCCAAAAATTAAGTACCTTTAGTTTATCACTAATCGCTCTATTGTATCGAAAAAATTCCGTAGTATATGCGGCTGTCTATTCGTAAATAGCTACATACGTATTTTCACTTAATCGTCGGTATTTTTCAACACAAAAAAGGATGTACATGAGCCATCTCGACTTTTCGTACATCCGCTTGCTTTCTTCTATGAATCAATCGGAATCATCACGTCCGCTTGCTCTTTTAATAGCTCTCGCAGCTCAAACCAAATTTCGTCTGGATAATCATAGCGATCACCTAGCACACGAAACTCTAGTGCATATGATTTTGGTCCCTGCTTCACAAGAGACAGCAACACACCCTCTGTCGCACTTGCTCGGTGCAGCTTCAAATCATTCGCCTGTACCATCGGCAGCGCAGTTTTTAATTTACGACGCCAAAAGCCATTCGTTCCTTCTCGCTCGGCAATTTGCTCATTCAGCACGGAGGCAACGACTTTTTCGGCATCATCTAGCTGGCGAAAAAACACTTTCGTCAATCGTTCAGACGGCGACGAATACACGACGAAGCGGTTGTTTAGCTTATAAAAAAACGGCGAAATGATCGGTTCGCGTTTATGCGCCAAGTACAACAGCTCGGATTGCTCCTTTGGTGTGAGTAAATCTAGCGAACGCTCAAACTGAAAATCAACGAAGCAAATATCTTCCTTGCGCTCGGCGACTTGCTTTTTGAATTTCAGCAGCTCTGTTTTCGGCACGTAGTCAAAATATGTATGCGCATTGTACGCAGAACCTTCAAAGGGACACTTCAGCAGTAAAAGATGATGGTGTTGTTCAATCGATGTGATAAATTGTGAAATAGATAGCTCACTAAATATAACGAACTTGCCGATTTCATCCATATGCATGTACAAATGATATAAATAATCCTCTGAAGCTCTCATTTTCTTCACCACATCCGCTCACCCTTTCTATCTTTTTCATTATAAAACTTCGCACCTTAAAATTGAAACAATTTCGCCTATCATTCGTCCTAATTTTCGGCAACATTTATTTCTATCTTTCGCTAATTTAATGCGGCACAAAATATCCATGTCACGTACTTTTGCGTTATAATAGGCAATGTTGTATACTCATACATTTAAATTTATGATATAGGTGGCTTTCAAAATTGGAAACTAATCGTCATTTCGCGCAGCGTTTCGACTGGACGCTTGCAATTATTATTTTCATTTTCATGTGTATTAGTTTAACCGCCATTTCGTCAGCACAAACATCTGGACAATATTCGGCAAACTATGTCATTTTACAGCTTCGAGGCTATATTATCGGCGCGTTTATTGTCGCATTTGTCATGTTCTTTGAGCCAAGCCAATACAAAAAGTTCACATGGTATTTGTATGGCTTCGGTGTATTTTTACTTTTCATGCTGTTCGTCATTCCAAAAGGTGGCTTCGCTGTTGAAATTAACGGCGCTAAAAGTTGGTTCAAAACACCAATTGGGAACATTCAGCCAGCCGAATTTATGAAAACCTTTTATATTTTAGGGCTCGCTTGGATCATTAGTAAGCATCATGAATTATCACCGAATCGAACATTCAAATCAGATTTAATACTGCTTGGCAAAATGCTCGGTGTACTTGTCATTCCGTTATTCTTCATTATGAAACAGCCTGACTTAGGTTCGGCACTTGTGTTTTTAGCCATTACGGCCGCGCTTATCATTATCGCTGGCGTTACATGGAAAATTATTTTACCAGTGTTTCTTGCGGGTTCTGGCATCGGTGCCGCGCTTCTTTGGATGGCGCTGTACAATCAAGACTTCATCCAAAATACGCTCGGCTTTGATGCGTATCAGCTTGCCCGTATTTATTCGTGGCTCGACCCATATTCATACGCCGCTTCTGAAGGATATCATTTAATTACGTCTTTAAATGCAATCGGCTCTGGTGAAATTTTCGGTAAAGGCTACGGCGGACGTGAAGTGTACGTTGCTGAAAACCATACCGACTTCATTTTCTCTGTTATCGGCGAGGAGTGGGGCTTCATCGGCGCAAGCTTCGTCATTTGTATGTACTTTTTACTCGTGTATCATTTAACAAAAATCGCACTTGAGATGCAAGATTCGTTTTGCACGTACGTTTGTGCAGGTGTCATTGCGATGATTACGTTCCACGTGATTGAAAACATCGGCATGACCATTCAGCTGTTGCCGATTACAGGTATTCCATTGCCGCTCATTAGTTACGGTGGTAGTTCGATGATGGGGATATCGCTCGCACTCGGGCTCATTTTCAGTATGAAGTTCCATCACCGTTCATACATGTTCGGTGAAAAAGAGCAATAAACTAAAAAACGGACAGAGATGCGATGTCTCCGTCCGTTTTTTTCATTATAAAAGGTCGATTGCGTAAAGGATTTTCGATAAAATCACTTACGCAATCGACCTTATTCCACCGCAAATTACGCTTGTGTGGATGACGCTTGAGCTGGAGGTGCTAACACTTTTAATAACTCCAGTCGTGATTTCGTCATGCTTGCTGTAACGCCGAGCTTCGTTAAATTGGCAATAATTTTTCTTACATCTACTTCTTTCGTCATCTAAATCCACCTCACAATTGTATGTGTACATTTACTATTACGTTTTAGTCATAATAAAAGTTCCATTATCCTTAGATGTCTGACAAGTAATCTATCGTTATCATACCACGTTTTTATACTTTTGAATCATTAATTTTGAAAACATTTAAAAAAGTCAAGCAATGTCATCACGATTTTGACAAACTTGTTCTCCTCATGACATATTTGCATGATTTCGGATGAAAACGTCTTACGCTGACAACAATTGGATATGTTTTACAACAAATAAAACGTGGAATACAACTACTATGAACGTCGTTTACGAATTGGAGGATATTTATGGGCATGACGAAAGACTTTGAGCTACCTAGAGACTTGACACCATTTAGAGACATATTACAACAAACACTAGTGCCTACTTCACATATCACACTATCAAATACACCAACTACTTTATATAACAGTAAATTTGGTGGCGATCCGTACTTGCCAAAAAATCGCCATTTGCCAAAGGATAGCCAAGGACAAGAAATGCGACTACTTGCACAAATTAATTTCAGTGAAGTATCACTACCACAGTTTCCAAAGCAAGGCATTTTGCAATTTTTCATTCCACATACGGTGAATTTCAACGATGAGGAAAGCCACGAAGATATTTGGCAGCACCATTTTAAAATTCGCTATTATAGCGAGCTGCATCCATATGATGAACTTGCTTCTGTCGTGTACACCGCAAACGAAAATAAACATTTTCCTTTGCAGCAAGAGAAACGGCTACATTTTGAGCAAACAGATGAAATTGTATCGATTATGGATTACCGCTTTCATACGATTTCGGACACACCGCTGTCGCTACTCTTTAACGACGATGGCATTAACTTGTACGATATTTACATGAAGCATTTTTTAGGGCAAGGGCATAAAATTGGCGGCTACCCTTACTTCACGAAGCAAGACCCACGCGAGCGCTATGCTTTTTTGCGCAAATACGATGTGCTGCTGCTACAAGTAGAGTCAGACGATGAAAATGGCATTATGTGGGGAGACTGCGGCGTCGCGAACTTTTTCATCAACAGCACAAATTTAGCAAACGGCGATTTTTCCGATATTTTGTATCACTGGGATCATTATTAAAGCAACGAGGTGTATCGATTTCGCATGATGCTCCTCCTGCTTTTTTGTATGCCCGCATCTATACATACGCTTTCACTTTCTTTTCTTTAAAGCTTTTGTATATACTAGCTACAGAAATCGCTTGTCAAAGAAGGTGAATATTATTTTCGGTTTTGCTGAGCTTAGCTTTTCAGGATTTTTAATTATTGGCATTAATATTTTGTTTGCATTAACCGTTATTTTTTTAGAGCGTCGTGATGCAACATCTACGTGGGCTTGGATTTTAGTACTATTTTTCATGCCGGTCGTTGGCTTTGTGCTGTATTTACTATTCGGGCGACCGCTACGCCAAAAGCATTTGTTTCGCTGGGATGGTCGAAAAGATATCGGCATCGACAAGCTTATTCATTATCAAATGGATGCTATTGCGAATGATACGTTTGAGTACCGCAACCCACAAATTGAGAAATATGACGAAATGATTTTCATGCAGCTACGTAACAACGACGCCGTTTTAACACAGGACAATTCGGTGCAAGTATTCCATGACGGTGTCGATAAGTTCGAGCAGCTCGTGCGCGATATCGAGCAAGCACGCGACCACATTCATGTGCAGTATTACATTTTCAAACTCGACCAGCTCGGGCAACGCATTTATCGTGCGCTACTGAAGAAGGCAAAGCAAGGTGTGAAAGTACGCATTTTATACGATGAAATGGGCTCGCGTACGACAAAGCGCCGTCACTTTAAGGCACTCATTGAAGCAGGTGGAGAGGTAGAAGTATTTTTCCCGTCCATTTTGCCGCTCATCAACCCGCGCATGAACTACCGAAACCATCGAAAAATCGTCGTCATTGACGGTAAAATTGGCTACATCGGCGGCTTCAATGTCGGCGATGAATATCTAGGCTTAAAAAGCAAGTTTGGCTATTGGCGCGATACGCATTTACGCTTGCAAGGAAGCGCAATGCATCCGCTTCAAACGCGCTTTATTTTAGACTGGAATCAAGCGACGAGCACGAATACGATTCATTACGCAAGCCGCTACTTCCCCGTCATTCCGCGACAAGGCACAGTAAGCATGCAAATTGTGTCAAGCGGTCCTGACTCAAACTTTGAGCAAATTAAAAACGGCTATTTAAAAATGATTTCGATGGCGAAACGATACATATACATCCAGTCGCCGTACTTTATTCCAGACCAAAGCTTTATGGACGCGATTCGCATTGCGTGCTTAAGCGGCATTGACGTACGCATTATGATTCCAAACAAACCTGACCATATGTTTGTGTACTGGGCAACGTACTCATACGTCGGGCAATTGCTTGAAGCGGGCGCGAAAATTTTCCACTACGATCGCGGCTTCATTCATGCGAAAATGATTGTCATTGACGATGAAGTTTGCACAGTCGGCACAGCGAATATCGATTTGCGTAGCTTCCGTTTAAATTTCGAGGTGAACGCCTTTATTTACGACCGCACTGTATCACATCATTTAGCAGAGCTGTTTGAAAGCGACATGCTCGACTGCTCAGAGCTGACGATTGAGCGTTATCACAATCGTACGCTGCTCATTAAAATGAAAGAATCTGTCTCAAGACTGCTGTCACCAATTTTATAAATGAAAAAAGGGAGCGCGCTAATTGCTTAGCACACGCCCTTTTTTCGTTTAGCGATTTTCTTCTGTTAATGCACCGACTTGCATCTTTTCCTCGCTCGTTGCTTCGACATCGTTTTCAGTTACTGCAACGTCTAAATACTCCTCAAGCGTCACATTTTTCTTCTTAATATCAGCTGCGACGTCCTTGCCGACATAGCGGAAATGCCACGATTCATACATAAAGCCAGTTAAATGCTCTTTGCCTCTTGGATAACGTAAAATAAAGCCGTACTCATGCGCGTTATCGACAAGCCATTTACCTGCTGGCGTATTACCGAATGCCTCTGTTAGCCACAATTCTTCCTTGCCGATTTCGCCAATATCAAATGCCAGACCTGTTTGATGCTCTGAGTGTCCTGGACGTGCGCTGTAACGGTCCGCTTCTGCTTGGCCGTCACGTGCTACGTAATTTGTATACAACGTCTCCTGGTACGCATATGAGCGGAATCCGCTAAATGCTGTTAGGCGAATGTTTTTCTGTTTTGCGGCTTGAATCATTTCATCGACCGCTTCTTGTGCAACTGGGTCTACACCAGGCTCATAGGAAGCTGGTAATGGGTACTGCTTATTTGCAAGTAAAATGCCGTCAATGTACGTCGGTGTTGTCGCCGCTGCTTGCGCCTCAATGTACTGTCTCGCATCCGTTACACTCGGTTGTACTTCCTTTTGTGTTGGTTGCTCCTCTACATTCGGTTGCTGTAGCTCTTCTGTTTGCTCATTTGTCACCGGCGCGTTCACTTCAGGTACTTCCATCGTTTCGTTTTGTATTTCATTTGGCGCTTGTGTCGTCGTTTCCTCTGTAGCTGTCGTTGCTGATTGCTGCGGCGTTACGTCGTCTGTTCCACTCGTTACTGTATAATAAATGCCGCCAACTAGCGCTAGCGCAAGTACTGTTGATGCACCGATGACCGCATTTGTTTTCATTTTTCGTTTTTGACCTGTCATGCTTAACCCTTCTTTCTCGTTCACTGCTTTTATTTTACCATCGTATACAATGGATTTCGACTATATCGATTACGCCAAAAAGACTGCTCGGCACATACACCTCGCAGCCTTTTCGTGACAATGTGTTATTTACGCATGGTCATACATATGCTCGTTCATGTCGAAACGATAAAACTTATGATGCAGCTCATCTCTGAAATGCTTCGGCGTCACACCTGTATATTTTTTGAAAATGCGTGTGAAGTAGCTTTGGTTACAAAAATGGAACTGTGTTGAAATCGACGTAATACTTTTATTCGTGTGGCGTAAATAGTACTGTGACTCTTCTACGCGTCGTACGTTCAAGTATTCAACTAACGTAATGCCAACATGCTCGCGGAAAATGCGTGATAGGTGGCTTGTGCTAATTTGAAAATTCGCAGCGATGCTTTCCACTGTTAAATTTTGCTCAAGCTCATCATTTATGTACATAATCACTTTATTTACCGTTTGATGCTTAAACATCGGCTGTTTGCGATCTGCAATAAAGTTGACAAAGAAGTCGATTAAATCATCCGCAAATTGTAAAAACTCTGCGTCGCGCATTTGGTTATCAATCATATCGTCACATGCTACGCTAAAGGCAAACGCTTTTTTAGCGGGCACTTGATTGTCGAGTAACTTCCTCGCCACGATTGAAGATAACGTTTTAAAATACGAACGGACTACTTTAATTACTTTCTTTCCAAAACGGACTGTTAATAAATCAATAATACTGTGCAATGACTTTTTCGCCTTCGCAGCTTCTAAATGATAAATTTCAAAAATCAATTTTGTTTCTAATGCAAAAAAGTCTTCCATTCCTTCATAGTCGTTCATGCTATCAATTTCTTGAAAATAACGTTTAGAAATTGCTTCTGCCATCGAATGTTGGTGTAGTTGCATAGACCCACTCCCCGTCTTTTTGTAAACTTTTTGAATATTTTCAATGTAAGCTCTCCAAAGTAATCGTAATCAAACATGAAGAAAAATGCACTAACAATATTACATTTTATAAAATTATTTAAATCTTTTTGCCTAAAAATTGTACGTTTCCCTTGCTTTCGAAAGACAACTTAACCAATCTTGCTATTATTATAGCGAATTTTACCATAAATTATACATTTTCTTCAATATTTTTTTAAAATTCTATTGATTCTTTTTTCATATTTTTCTACACAGCCATAACAACTTTTGTTACAATACTCTATCAATCGATCTCAATTATTAGAAAAAAGCTATCAAAGATGGTATAGTCCGAATATATGGAAAAATTGCACGAATTCTATCATATAAAAACCATTTCCATTTTTGTAAAGCGCAAATTTTTCTAATTTATTCTCGAATATGCACTAATATTTTCAGGGATTATGTAGTAAAATAGTGTATTATTAATAATTATTAACTAATGAGGTGTTAAGAAGTGGATCCGAAACAAATCGAAGAAATCATGGATGTCATTAAAGAATTTTTCCCAGACAATACATCTATCGCTATTTCTGATACTAATTCATACTTATATTACCAACCGAGTAAAAAAGTTGACTTAAAAATTAAAGCTGGCGATCCAATCAAAGAAGGTTCAGCAGCACACAAAGCGCTAACTTATGGACAAAAAATTAGCACGTACATTGAGCCTGATGTATTTGGCGTACCTTACTATGGTATGAGTATTCCGTTAATTGAAGAGGGAGAAACAAAAGGTGCTATCACTGCCGTATTCCCTCAAAAGCCATCTCCATTCTTAACGAATTACATTACGATTAAGATTGACGATTGCTGGTACCCAATTAAGCATGACCAAGTAATCTATTTAGAAACACAATTACGTAAAACATTCGTGAAAACAATGAACCGTGAAGGCTATCACCGTTTAAACTTAAGTGACCTTGAGCTATTTTTAGCGCCTGACTCATTTATCCGATGCCACCGTTCATACATCGTGAACATCGATTATATTGAAGAAATTCAACCAGATTCACATTCAACATTCCTATTAATTATGAAAGATGGCACGCGCATTCCAGTCTCTCAACGTTATGCAAGCTATTTCCGTCGTTCATTAGGATTCTAAATGTAAGTAACCGGATTCGCATCTGCGAATCCGGTTTTCTTTTGCCAAAAAGCATATTCCAAAGAAAGCGTTTCCAACATTTTATTCTCGAAAAAACGAATATATTCTACTAAAATGCTTAAAAAACCATTTTTCATGTTTTATTTGAAGAAAATGTGACAATTACGTGTTAGACTTACGTTATTCCGGTCAATGGTGGCCGTAAATTAAAAAACTGAAAATTACAAATTCGCACTTAGCGGTTTGTTTTTACGCCTTTATTCATGAATAAGGGGCATATTTTATTTAACTAGGGGGAGAATTTTCAAATGACTAACTTTGAAAACCGTATTGGCGTTAAATCTTTATTAGACAAAGTTGTAACAGCAGATCAAGCAGCGGCGCTTATCTCTGACGGCGATGTAGTAGGTATGTCTGGTTTCACTCGTGCTGGAGATGCAAAAGTTGTACCAATGGCTTTAGCTGAGCGCGCGAAAACAGAAAAATTCCAAATCGACGTTTACACTGGTGCATCATTAGGTCCAGAAGTTGATAAACATTTAGCAGAAGCTGGCGCAATCCGCAAACGTGGCCCATTCCAAGCTGACGCTGGTATCCGTAACATGATCAATGCTGGTCAAGTAACATACGTTGACGCTCACCTTTCTCACAACGCTGAGTTAGTACGTCAAGGCATTATCGGACCAATCAAATATGCGATTTTAGAAGCAGTAGCAATCACTGAAGATGGCATGATCATTCCAACAACTTCTGTTGGTAACTCAAACATTTTCGCTGATTACGCTGAAAATATCATTATCGAGTTAAACACATCTCACCCTGAAACATTAATCGGTATCCACGACATTTACACACCTGCTGAGCAAGGTAACCGTGGTCCAATTCCAATGACAGATCCTGAGCAACGTATCGGTACAATCGGTATTAAAGTTGACCCAGCTAAAATTAAAGCAATCGTTCTTTCTGAAGAGCCAGACGCTCCTTCAATGATCGTTCCTCCAGATGAGGAAACTCAAACAATGGCAAACATTTTATTAGACTTCTTCCGTGATGAAATTAAAGCGGGTCGTTTAACAAACGAATTAATGCCATTACAATCTGGTGTAGGTTCTGTAGCAAACGCTGTACTTGACGGCTTCGCTGATTCAGAATTCGAAAACTTAGTAGTAGCTTCTGAAGTATTACAAGATGCAGTATTCAACTTAATCGACGCTGGTAAAGTTCGCTTTGCAGCAGCTGCTTCTATTACACTTACTAAAGAGTTACAAGACAAAGTTTACGGTAACTTAGAGAAATATGCGGACAAAATTTGCTTACGTCCACAAGAAATTTCTAACCACCCTGAATTAATCCGTCGTTTAGGTTTAATCTCAATCAACACTGCACTTGAGTTAGACATTTACGGTAACGTTAACTCTACACACGTTTCAGGTACAAAAATGATGAACGGTATCGGCGGTTCTGGTGACTTCGCTCGTAACGCTCGTTTAGGTATCTTCGTAACGAAATCATATGCTAAAGGTGGCGCAATTTCTTCAATCGTACCAATGGCGTCTCACGTAGACCACACTGAGCATGATGTAGATGTAATCGTAACTGAGCAAGGTTTAGCTGACTTACGTGGCTTAGCACCAAAAGAGCGTGCTGCTGTAATCATCGAAAACTGTGCACACCCAGACTACAAAGAGCAATTATGGGATTACTACAACCGTGCTGTAGAAGCTACGGGTAACCAACATACGCCTCACATTTTATCTGAAGCGTTATCTTGGCACGTAAGCCTTGCTGAAAACAAAACAATGAAAAAAGAATTAGCTAAATAATCTTTTTCATACAAATAGCCTCGATGCAACTTTGCATCGAGGCTTATTTTATGACGTTACATATCTGTATGTCGTGTATGATTTGTTTCGTTCGTATCTGTTTGCTCGTTAAAATATTGTGATGGGTTTTGCGGCCCTTCATTATTCATACGCGCTTCGCTGAACTTCACAGCATTGCCTGTATCGTTATCTTCAATCGGCAAGTCGGTCATCGTTGTGTCCGCTGCTGGAGTAGTTGATTTAAACTGCGCTGCTGCATCTTGTACTTTTTCTTTCAACGTTGCACCTTCAGATGAGTTGAATTGCTGTGCTGCGCCTTTTCCTTGCTCCATTAAGCCGTTTAATTTTGTTTTCGATTGGTTTAATACGTCCATCGCTTTATCGCGGTTTTCAGGTTTCTTTAAATATTGTGCTGCACCTACTGCTAAGCCTGCTAAAACGACACCTAAACCTTTTTTATCGATTGCCATAGTTTTCATTCCTCCCAAAAATAAAATGACTTTCTAATATTATTCTAGTTCTTTATATTCCCGACACGTTTTTCTTTAAACATATTCGTAACAATTTGTCCTATTTTACTTCTGTTCAAACCTGAAGATTCATAGGTAAAATAAAAGTATGAGCCACAATTTACATAGAAAAACTACTAGCAGTTTGACGACGCTTGCATGGAGATGATGTTGATGAAGCAAACTTTATACGAGGATTTAGTTCGCGTATCCAAGTATTTAGGAAGTGCGTTTGCGATTACCGTTTTGACGTTAGTTATTTTAAAAACATTTTGAGACTCCCACGGCTAAAGCCGCAAGCCCTTCATCTTGCGATGTACGGGTGGGATTCTTGAGTGATTTACCGTTCGCAATTCATTTCTGCTTTGAACAATCCTCAAGATTAGGGTATCTCATTACCCCTCCCTATCCA
>JAXJTE010000005.1:0-2540 GCA_036309765.1 Caryophanon sp.
CTTGATTCCTTTATGTTGGATTTGGATGGTTACCTACCGCCCAACCATTATAAAGGATTTTTTTGTGTTTAGAGTATATTACAGAAAATTCAGTTTAATTAAATGCGTTAGATTATTTTAATGCGACGCTAGTGTTTTCCGATATATATATTAATTCGCTCAAGGAGGTATTTAAATGAGTAAAAACTCAAAAAACCGTTTATTAAAAGCAACGGTTGCAGCAGCGGTCGTAACATCAGCCGTTCCACTATCAACTATACCTGTATTTGCGGCTAATTTTTCAGATGTCGATGAGTCAAATACTCATTACACAGCAATTACAGAGTTAGCTAAACGAGGTATTATACAAGGTTTCGAGGACAAAACGTTTCGTACAGACACGGCCGTTACTCGCGGTCAAGCAGCTAAAATTTTAACAAATATACTCGGCTTAAATATTCACGATTCAAACAGTAAAACGTTCACAGACGTACCGGAATCAAACTATTACTATCCATACATTTCAGCGCTAGCGAATGCAGGGATTATTAACGGCTTCGAGGACGGCTCGTTTAAACCGAACGACACGATTACGCGCGGGCAAATGGCTAAAATGATTGCGCTAGGCTTTGACTTACAGCTTTCAAATGAAGCCTCTCCGTTTGAGGACGTGCCAACCACTCACGAATATGCACCGTACATTCAAGCACTTTACACACACAGCATTACAACAGGGAAAACGGCGACAACGTATGACATGAAAAATGTCGTAACACGCGGTCAGCTCGCTTCATTCGTCATTCGTGCAGAAAAACAAACGAAGCAAGCTGAGCAAATTACAGGCACAATTGATGACATTACGACAAGCTCAATCACAATTGACGACGAAAACTATAACGTTGCGAACTTCCCATTTTTACAGCACGTAAACAATAAGGAAGCTTTAGTAAACGCTAGCATTACGTTCACTGCAACGAACAATGAAGTCAATGCGATTTCATCACTAACATTAGCGAATACGGTTTCAAGCTTTGACGGGCAAGAAAGCTTCATTGAAGAGCTGATCGTTCCTGCATCAATCGAAAAAGTAGAAAACATGAGCATCAACGCTTTAACAATTGAACGTTCAACTAGCGACTTAACGTTAGCGAAAATTGACGCACAAAATGTGAACGTAACCGCAAAACAAAATGTTACCGCTTCTACAAAAGCTTTAGCAGCACCAACACCTGCATTAAACTTTAGCCATTCTACAATTCAAAATGTATTCCTTAACATGGCCAAAGCGAAAATTTCAAAGATTAGCTCATCAATTAATGTATTAGAGATCATTGACAAAGCAGATATCGAATTACATGGCGACTTCAAACAAGTAGCCTTCCGCGGCGATGCATCACTAACAGGTAATGCGAGAATTGATGAATTATTATTTGCGGGCACACCTACAAATATCGAACGCTTTAAACAATTTGGCGTAAAACATTTATCATTTAACAACAAGCGCCTATCATTTTTAGATGCGATTGCACAGATGCAGCAACAAAACGCTACACCTGTTTTACCATCTATACCAAATCCAAATAATAACGGCGTTCAATCGGGCGGCAACGGCTCAGCAAATAACGAATCAGGCACAACGCCACCAGCTAATGAAACACAAAACAGCAACAATACACCATCTGTAGAAGATGATCAAAACACAACTACTGAAAGCGATGGCACTTCAAATGTAGAGCAACAACCTACTCCGCCAAACAATGAAAATTCGGCTGAATCAGGTAATGCAGGCGACAATGCCAATAACGGCTCAGGTTCGACTACTGAGGACAATTCTTCTGTAGACACTGACAATTCAATTAATGAAGAAAATAACGATAGTAACGAAGCGAATGAAAATAATTCGTCGGAAAATGACAATACGAATATAGAGGCTCCTTCTGTACCAGATACGGACGAGGACGATTCGACTAACGAAAACGCAGAGTCGCCTTCTTCTCCTGATATTGACGAAGAGCAACCAAACAAGGAAATCGAAACTGCTCCTGAAACGGGGGAAGAATTGACTGAAGAAAATACAGAGACTCCTTCTATTCCAGAAACAGACGAAGAAGAATCGACTGAAGAAATCCAGACTCCTTCTTCTCCTGAAACAGACGAGGAAGAATTGACTGAAGAAAACACGCAATCTCCTTCTTCTCCTGAAACAGACGAGGAAGAATTGACTGAAGAAATCCAGACTCCTTCTATTCCAGAAATAGACGAAGAAGAATCAACTGAAGAAATCACAGAATCTCCTTCTTCTCCGGAAATCGATGACGAAGAGTTAACTGAAGAAAACACAGAGACTCCTTCTTCTCCGGAAATCGATGACGAAGAGTTAACTGAAGAAAATACGGACACTCCTTCTTCTCCGGAAACAGATGAAGAGGAATCAACTGAAGAAATCACGGAATCTCCTTCTTCTCCGGAAATCGATGACGAAGAGTTAACTGAAGAAAATACGGACACTCCTTCTTCTCCGGAAACAGATGAAGAGGAACCTGCTGAAGAAATCACAGAGA
>JAXJTE010000006.1:0-7371 GCA_036309765.1 Caryophanon sp.
CAATATATAACACAAACTTCTCCTCCATTAGTACAGCCTCCTGCAACGTGATAATTCCAGTTTACAGGAAACCTCATAGTTGGTGAAAAAGTGTTCAATTGAAATGAGCAAAAACTGTTAAGTTTATTTTAGCGGTTACAAGGGATCAAGTTCGAAGGAGTCCTGAACCAATGTCGCTAGTCCATCAATACCTTTTCGCATATCGGTTTTTCCGCAGACGATATAGATCTTCTGCACATCCGTATAATCCTGCTTCATGACTGAATCAACTCCCTCATGACGGCTTGGATGATTCTCTCTTCGACGCCATTATGGAAATGGATTTCGGCGTTCACTACTTTGATGGAACATGTGCCTGATGAATTGTTGGCAGTGACAGCCGGAAGGCTGGGAGACGGCAACGGGTGTAAGGTAACGGGGACGATTGTTAATGGTTTTGTAATCGGCATGAAAAGCACCTCCAATCAAATGATAACTTGATCATACCGGGAGGTGCTTTGAAAATATATGCGTTGTTTGATTATGGGCTTACAATCAATCCAAGTAAATTAAACTTTCCCATGCCTTAAATTAGTTGTCAATCTATTTTTCAATCGCAAAAAAGATGCCAAGGGGACAGACTCCTTGGCACCTACATTAATTCAAGTAATTAAAAAATGCGTGTAAATCTCTTTCCAACGTCTCCTGCTTTATAAAATGATTCAATTGACCAGCGCTACTCAAAAAGCTCTCTTTCGTCGTTCGATCTATTTCTGAAAACGAATTTGGTGTTTCGCTGTTTGTCATTTGCGCTTTCCAATCCGAATAATCTTTAATCTGCTCATCAAAAAATTGAGGGTTTTCTTGATGCGTTTTTTTACTCCAATTTAAAGCGTGTTTCATAGCCGAAATCATACTTTCCGGATCACCGCTTTTTACCGCCTTATCCATCATAGCGCTGTATTCACGCCAAGCTTCAGGATCTTTCTTTTTCATTACGTCAAATTCGTTAATATTATCATCTGGAGCTCCTGCTAACGGTCCGCGGGGAATTTCATATTGAATAATCCCATTTCGGTTTTCGCCCCCATTTACTGCGATTTTTGCAATTTCCTCCATCGCACTCATAAATTCAGCCGCTTTATCGCTTGTCATATAATTTTCGGCTAGATATTTTGCTTTCTCCAGCCCTAAGGAAATTAACGCCTTTCTTTCTTCCTCGGTCGTTGTGCCATCGCGAATTAATAAATTTTCATTGATTATGCTATGGGCGGCATCAATCACTTTTTCATCTGAACGATTCAAACTGCTCACTAGTTTTTCATTCAATTGGATAGCAGGTATGATGCGCTTTTCTACATTTTGCACGACTGCACCTGACTCTTCCCACACCTTTTGGTTTTGAAGATGCTGATTTTCCAGACGCTGCCTCCACTCTCCGTCCAACACCTGAAATTTATTTTCTTTCAATCTCTCAACTGAATCTTCCGATAACTCTACTGTGAAAGTTTCAATAGATGCCTGCAGTTCTTTATGTTCTTCTTTTTCATGATGTTTGTTCTGAGCCGCTTTTGCTGCCATATACGTTGAAGTCGTGTTTTGATAGTTATTGTTTATACTATTCATTATTTGCTCCTCCTTTAACTAGTAATAGCTGACCGCAGTCGGTCACCGAGATGAGTACGCAAAATGGTAGATAAAGTCTTGAGCTTGGATACTGGAATTATTTGAGGGATATAATAGAATTCCACAATAATCGTAATAGTGTGTAGACACCGTTATATATTGAGAAATAGAACCTACTGCCGGTGGTAATGCTACACTAACAACAAACTTACCAGTATCATCTGTCATACTAATTCCAGTTCTTATATTATTTGCAGCAGAACCAGACCATGCTTCATTTATATAATGACCTGTTACGCTTGTATATGGAACTCCATATACGATACTAGTCTCAGCATCAGTAGTTGTTACATAGCCAATCATATCTAAAAAGCCTTTTGCTCTGTATCGTTTGCCATAATAATACCCTGATGGATAATCATTCGGTCCCATCTCAGAATTATATCCAGTAATTACAATATCCTGCGGAGTTAATACCGGCGTTAAGTTCAATATATAGTTTTGAACATCATCTTGATTAAAATCGCTCCCACCGTAAGTAATTTTAATGTAATACTTACCTGTAGTAACAGATAAATTCCCTGCTCCAGATAATACCTTTTTCATTTGAAAATTTCCGTTGGACAAATCTGTGTATACTTCAACTTTAATATCATTATTTGACAACGTCGTTGCATTAAAATTAATCTCGTCATAACTTCTAATCGACGGCACGTCAATAACATACCAATCGCTATCTATAGATGAACTAATGTTTCTTGAATTAATATACGCTCCTGCAATCCCAAAAGTAAAAGGGTTCGCTACACTTGGGTGTTCATCTGCCTCAAAGTTATCGTATGGATAACTAATAGCATAATCTAATGTAAAAGCTTCATTGATACTTCCACCTTTAGCGGAATGCACATACAAATAATATGTTTCTGCTACGCTGTTTCGGTTAATTATCCCCACTGATTCATCCAATGTACCGTCAGAATTCATGTATGTGTAATTTTCAGAAGCATCTAAAATAGTTGTGCCTGTTGAATCAAAGATATATAAATCATAGTCTAAGTTGCTGTTATTAGGCTGTTTTAATCTAGCTTGCAACAAAATAGAGGGATTTACAGTTATACTGTAAATTTTGGCATCACCCGCTTCTAATAGATAATCACTTACACTACCATCTATAGAGGATCTTGCATTTGCAGATTTTAGCTGTACATGCTCATTCTCTTTTATTTCATGTTCAATCGTAAAACTTTCATTCGGGAATGATTGATTTATCGACTTAGATAAATCAACTTCAACAGGTTCTAATTGTTCAATTTTAGCGTTTGCATCATATACAACTTTGAAATTCTCTGTATTGTCGAGTGATTGTTTCCCGCTTGCAAAAGCATTTGAAGGTATTAACAAGCAAGTGAATATCACCATACTACTTACAATTCCACTGATAATCTTATTCATAATTATTTACTTACCTCCCGACGTAATTGTTAAAGATTTCAAACTCTGTTTTAGGAGGTGCTCTCACATCCTCCCACCCCTTCCTTTTTAAGCCATCCCTCCTTACTATGTATAATACAACTACCTTACATAAGCTGTCAATTTACAGTTGAACACGCGCCGTCAATATTTCAAATTACTGCACCCTCCCGTCTCGCTGCGCTATACTAGACTTATAGAAACCGTACGAAATGAGGTGGCAGCAATGAACAAAAACCCAGAACATAAACTATGCGTATCACTCGTCCCGATTTTCAACCATTTGGAGCAGCCGCAAATGCAAGAAATTGCGAAGCTCGCGAATACCGTCAAGCACGGCCGCGGCGAAACTGTTTACCACCAAGGCGACCGCTCGAAAGGTTTGTATATTTTGCATAAAGGACGCGTCAAAATATACCGCTTGTCGGAAAACGGCAAAGAACAGCTCGTGCGCATATTGGAGCCGGGTGATTTTACAGGCGAACTGGCGCTGTTTGATGAACTGCCGCATGACGCGTATGCAGAAGCGCTTGAGCCGGTTGAATTATGCGTCATCGGGCGTCCTGAAATTCAGCGGTTATTAAGCGAGCAGCCGGCGATTTCATTGAAAATGCTGCAGGAGTTTTCTTCACGGCTTGCGGATACGGAACAGCGCGCGGCACGCATTGCAATGGAAAGTGCGGATACGCGGATTGCTTTATACTTGGCGGATTTATCGGAAGAGCAGAACAGCTTAACGGTTGCACTGCCGATGAGCCGGAAAGATTTAGCGTCTCATTTAGGAACGACGCCTGAGACGATCAGCCGGAAATTCAGCGCGTTTGAAGACGAAGGCTGGATCCGCCAAATCGATTCCAAAACGGTTGAAATAGCCGACTTGGACTCACTTTTGCTCGTTTGATTTTGCAGTTGGTCCAGCACAGTTTAAAAGCAGACATCGTGTGTAATAGAGTTATTCTTTTGAATGTCAGTCGGTTTCGACTGGTGATTGCGGAATTTGTGTTGTACTTTAGGATTCCCCCTCCAGAACCGGACGCTTTCGGAAGGGAGCGCGGCGGGTGTATACTCGCGTCAGAGAATCGCCTGCTGATGCTCCTAACGCTTCGCTTTTACTCGCAAAAGCCGCCCTTCGCTGCGGCTCTTCCTTCCCGAGTCGCCGGTTCTTCCGGGGGAATCCTTGAGTTTGTTTCAGCTAGTCAGGCAGTGTAAGCCCATAATTTTGGATCAGCAGACAATTCCTCCTGTGTTGTGAGAGAAAGTGGCGGCTTTTTATTTAGGTTCTGTCTAAAAACTATTTCCTCTCCATGATATACTGGTGAAAACGAGAAAATGAGGTGAAGGACATGACGCCAAGTCGTTACGAATTATCCGATGAACAATGGGCACAAATTGAAGCGTTATTTCCACCGTACACAACCGGTCGTCCTTCCAAACGAAGCAACCGAGACATGTGCAATGCAATGCTCTGGATTGCTCGTAGTGGCGCGCCTTGGCGTGATTTACCTGAACGATATGGCTTCTGGAAAACGGTGTATGCCCGCTTTTGTAAATGGCGTGATGACGGCACACTGGTTTTACTATTTCAGGCACTTCAAATCGAGCCTGACTTTGAACATGTAAGCATCGATTCGACAACGGTTCGCGCACATCAGCACAGCGCGGGAGCAAAAAAAACGCCATCAACCATGAAGTGAACCAACACATTGGTGTAAGTCGTGGTGGAAAAACGACGAAAATCCATGCCATTGTCGATGCGTTAGGCAACCCGTTGTTGTTCCAATTAACTGGCGGACATGTGCACGATAGCCAGCCCGCTTGTGAGATGTTCGACCAGCTCGCCCTTGAAGGTAGTCACGTATTAGGCGACAAAGCGTACGGTGCAGAAGCCATTCGTGACCAGCTGACGAATCAAGGAGCTTCGTATACGATTCCACCACGTTCAAACGCCAAGAAACCATGGTCTGTGGACTGGTATCGATACAAGGAACGTCACGTAGTCGAGTGTTTTTTCAACAAAATCAAACACTTCCGTCGAGTGGCAACGCGTTACGACAAATTAGCGACGTCTTTTTTAGCATTCGTTTATATCGCTTCCATTTTCAAATTGACTCAGTGAGATAGAGTTTTTAGACACGACCTAGTTTGGGTCGAATCAGGCGACGGCACGCTGTCATCGCTCAATAAAGGTGGAGGAACGCTCAATCGGTATTGCGCATCGATTAATCTTGCTGCGCAACGCTCAATGGGGCAGTTCATCCGCTCTATCAGAAGATTTATCGATTAATACTAGTCTGCCATCGCTCAATCGTTTGCTTAAAGACGGCTTGAACAACGCCGATGATATGCTGATAGACAAATTTTCTGTGTTTTGTCTTAAATGCAGACGGGGCTGTCCAAAAAGTCAGATGAACATCTGATTTTTCGGAAGCCCCTTCTTCTATTTCGTTCGTTATTTTTAGGATACGGATCAAAAAAATGAAATAAAAAAATCGTCCTTTTTCGTATAATGAAGTCACGACAACCCATTAGTGGAAAAGAAAGGACGATTTTTTATGTACACTCATGATAACACAAACCAATTCACGCTGCCAATAGAGGTGGACGAAAGAATTGTTCCTACGAAAGAAAAAAGACGTGTGTTCCAGTCCTATGACAATCGCCAGCTCATGATGATACTCGACATTGAACAATACATCCCTGAAACGCACCTTGCACGTGCGGTGAACGAGATGGTGGAATCGATTCCCGATGAAACGTTGATGGCACATTATGTCGGTGGTGGTCGTGCACCGTATCATCCGAAAATGATGTTGAAAATCATTTTATACGCCTACACACAAAAAGTGTATTCCAGCCGAAATATCGCACAAATGGTGAAAGAAAACCTCCCGATGATGTGGCTAGCTGCGATGCAGATGCCCGACCATCGAACAATTAACGACTTCCGCGGTGTTCGCATGCCTAACATGGTAGAAGACGTGTTTGAACAATTGATTCTCCAACTGCTAGAGGAAGGCGTGATTGATTTAGAATACCTCTTTGTCGATGGCACAAAAATCGAAGCGAATGCGAATAAGTACAGCTTTGTTTGGAAGAAATCGGTGCAGAATTTCGACCGAAAATTACGTGACAAAATCGCGTTGTTAGTAAAAGACGTACAAGCTGTCACAGCGGAAGAAATGAAAACGATGTCTGTAGAACAACAGATTGCCCATACAACAGATGCACTCGAAGAACACGTAACGAAGTTAGAAGAAGCGATTGTATGTGAAACCGATGTGGCTACGAAAAAACAATTACGAAAAGAGAAAACGGGAAAGAAGCAACAGATAAAAGCGATACAAGAAGACTATTTACCACGACTGGCAAAATATGAAGGTCACTACGGCATTTTAGGTGAACGCAATAGCTATTCCAAAACAGATCACGATGCGACGTTTATGCGGATGAAGGATGACCATATGAGAAATGGGCAGCTAAAAGCTGCCTACAATATTCAAGCTGCTACACAACATCAATTTATTGTTGGCTTCGATATTTTTCAACGACCAGGTGACACACGCTGTTTTCAACCATTCATGGAAAAATTACGCGCACGAAAACGCCCAGCTCCCGAAATCGTGATTGCCGATGCAGGTTATGCGAGTGAAGCCAATTATTTATACGCACTTGGACAGGAAGATCCAGATGAAACGCACGACCCACGTTTTACATTCGTAGCACCTTACCAGACGTATCGAAAAGAACAAAAGCGCTCGTTTAAAAAAGAGATAAAGAATGTAAAGAATTGGACGTATATCGAAGAAGATGACTACTTCATTTGTCCAAACAATCGACGTGTACCCTTCAAAAAATATATGAAAAAGAACGTGAACACTGGTCATACACAAGACTTCAAAGTGTATGAATGCGAAGATTGTCACGACTGCCCATTGAAGGCACTTTGTACAAAAGCCAAAGGCAATCGACAAGTTCACTGGAACACCATTTATGAAGAATTAAAAGCGAAAGCAAAAGCAGCCCTTGAGGACGACAAACTTTCCGCACTTTATGCCCAACGTAAAGTCGATGTCGAAAGTATGTTCGGAAATCTCAAGGGCAATCTGTCGTTCACGCGATTCCTTCTTCGTGGCTTAACGAAGGTACGAACGGAATTCGCACTGGTTGCGATGGCTCACAATCTACGAAAATGGGTGGGGCATCGCCTCCATTTTTCCGTTCAAACAGAAAAAAGCGGATTCGGAAAACATTTTGTTTTCCAAATCCGCTTTTATTTTGGGCTTATTGGACAGCCCC
>JAXJTE010000007.1:0-41995 GCA_036309765.1 Caryophanon sp.
CATCACCCGCTCCATTTTAAGGGCCTATAGCTCAGCTGGTTAGAGCGCACGCCTGATAAGCGTGAGGTCGATGGTTCGAGTCCATTTAGGCCCACCATAAAATGATTCCGAAATAGCTCAGTTGGTAGAGCATCCGGCTGTTAACCGGCAGGTCGCAGGTTCGAGTCCTGCTTTCGGAGCCATTAAAGGCCCGTTGGTCAAGTGGTTAAGACACCGCCCTTTCACGGCGGTAACACGGGTTCGAATCCCGTACGGGTCATATTGAAAAAGCATTTAGCATAGGCTAGATGCTTTTTCTTTTTCTATTTTTTAAATGGAAGATTGGAAGCTACAATTGATGAAATGAAAGATGGCATTTGAACAGGTGAAGATAGGGTGTTATAGATAGTTGGATAGTTGTAATGTTACATTTTCCTGAATAATGGGAATAGCTAAAAATAAGTGCGTTAAGACATTCACGCTTTGTATTGAAAGATAGTATAATGATAAGAAAATGTATTTCATAAGGTGGCTTTGGAATAATGTCTAAAAAAATTGAGAACAGTATGCTCGTTATGTGGACGGTCGCATTTGTCGCAACGCTCGGCTCGCTTTATTTTTCAGAAATTCGTGAATATGAACCGTGTAAGCTTTGCTGGGTGCAACGAATTTTCATGTATCCACTAGTGATTATAATGACAGTCGCGTACATTCAAAAAAATCCGCGCATCGTTGTGACGACGTTAGTATTTTCAATCATCGGTGGCTGTATTTCAGCGTATCATTATGCGATTCAAAAAATTGATTTGTTTCAAGATAATGCGATTGCGTGTGGTGCGGTGCCATGTACAGGAATGTATATTAACTGGTTTGGCTTCGTGACGATTCCGTTTTTAGCGTTAACGGCGTTCGTTATTTTAACGCTTGTTGGCTTTTATATTTTAAAGCAGTTAAAGCAAGAGGAATTAGAGGAAGAAGAATAAAAACAACAGGCAGTGCAATCGTCGAGGGTGACGGTTCGCACTGCCTTTTTTATTGCTCGGTAAGGGTTGTATCAATCGTGATGATGTTTTCGCCATCGTGCCGATCAATCGTTGTGTGCTGAAGCTGTACTAATGGACAATAGCGTGCGTGTAAGCCATCGCCGTAGCCAGAATGAATGGCGGTGTCGGTTAGGATGGTTTTGCAGTTGTCGAGTGAAAGCTGTGTTTGCTCATGCTCGGTAAGGTGAACGTTTTTTAAATGGACGTCGCCGTTTATAAACTGCAAGCCGGTTTTGCCGCCGCGAAACTGGCTATGCTTAATGAACGTGCTAGCGTCGTTGCTTTGCCATTGTGTGTCGTTTTTAACGAACTGTAAGCCTTCTGCGTAAAGTGTGCCGTGCTGCTGCTCAAACGCGCGTGTATGCCCAAATATGTTCGTGTACTGTAGCGTCGCCTCGCCGTCGAGCATATAAATACCGCTGTCGTCGTGATTGCGCAGCTCGCTATGTGAAACGGACACGTCGCTTTTTTTCATATATAGCCCGTAGCTTTTGCCGTCTGCGAGCTGTAAATGTGTCAGCTGTGCGGTGCTGTTATGAATGGCGATGTGCGAGCTCGTGCCTTGCTCGATTGAAATGTTGCTGCCGATAATGGTTGAATGTGCATGAATATGAATCGTTTCGCTTTGAATATTCGTCGCAGAAATGTGATGCAAACCGACGATGCTTGCTTCGATAACGATTGCAGGATGCTTGGCGATATGGTCGCGAATGTCGATGTGTTCTAGCTGGACGTTTGACTTTGAAATGTAAATGGCGTTCGTGCCTGCTTGCGTGAACGTGCTGTTGCGTACGCTTGCTTGCGATTCTCCGTTAAAGGCGAGCTGACTATTGTAGCTGCGCCCGAAATGACACGTATCGACGACGCCCTCGGATTGGAACTCGTAAAAGACGGACGTTTCGTTACATTGTGTAAAGGCGCAATTGAATACATATACTTTTGATTGGCGACTATGCAACTGAATGTGTTGATGTTGTATAAATTCGCAGTTGCGGAGCGTCAGTAATGAATGCTGCTCGCAATATACTGCGGACGATGCGCCGTGCTTAAACATGCATTCGTTTAAATCGACAATGCTATCCTCGACGTACAGCTGTGGAAATTTCGGATTTTTCGAGGCGGTAAATAGCGTGCGCTCGACGATGACTTTTCCCTTTTCTTTGACGCTTAATGAGTTGCCATTCGTTTCTTTAAATACGCACTGGGCAAGGTGAAGATCGTTCGTGCCGATTGATTTTACCTGCAAGTTTTCATGTTGTTCACATGTGACGTATAGCAATTTTCCTTTTGAATTTTTCTCAAATAACATGCCGCTTTTTGCTTTTTCGAGATGGCACGATTCGAATGCGGCTGTCGATTCGCGCACGTAAATTTGATAATCGTTATGCCCCGTAAATTCGCAGTGCAGCAAGTGAATGTTTGACTGCTCGATGGCGGAAATCGCGTGGACGTTGCCATTTTGCCAGCGTGTGTTTTTGAAGCGCACGTTTGAATTGCTCATGACGACGCATTGTGTGCCTTCGTGATCATTGAAGCTGCATTCGTTCACCTCACCGACCGATTCACGCTCAAACTGCACGCCTTTGAAGTTTTGCTCAAAATACGTAGCAAGTAGCAATATTTCGGAATGATTGACGAAGCAGCCGACGTGGAAGGGACCTTTGATAAACGTGCTTTCGATGCGTGCGTTGCCGTTTTTAATTTGAATGCCTTGGTCGCGCGCATTCGTCGTCGTTAGCTGGCAATGAAACAACGTCAGCTGACACGAGCCGGCAAATAGCGTAATCGCATCGCGTGGCTCGGCAATATGAACGTATTTCAACGTCGTATGCCCGTAGCAATCGATGCGCGGAACGTTGGAGAACGTAATGTTTTCAATCGTGACGTTTGCGGTATGTTCAACTTTAAAGCCACCTGTGCATGTCGTGCCGTTTCCTTTAATGGTGACGCTTTTTGAAATGCTGAAAAACTCATCGTACTGTGTGTGCTGTAGTACGATTGTGTCCCCGTCTTGTGCTTGCTGCAGTGCCTCATGAATCGAATAAAGTGGTCCTTGCTCTGAAACGATGTGATGCATATCACTCGACCTCCTTATTACGATAAATGCCCGAAATGAAAACAGCTAAAACACTTAATCGGCACGCTCGTAGCTTAATTCGGGTGCGACGCGGCGAGGGCGATTCACTAAATAAATGCCAGCAATGATAAATAATGAGCCTGCAATTAAGCTCCACGATAGCGGATCTTTAAATACGAGCGCCCCTGTAATGACGCCAAAAAACGGAGCCAAAAATAAAAAGCTGCTCGTTTTCCCTGCCTCGCCGTGTTCAAGCAAATAAAACCAAAGCGCAAATTGCACAATTGATGACAAAATACTGAGCCATAGCACGATGCCAATTGATTCAGCTGTCATGATGAAAAATGGTTTTTCCATTATGAAGCTAAGCAGTAATAAAATGATGCCACCGCTTAACATTTGATACGCCGTTAACACCCACGTATTAATTTTGGCGTTCCATTTCTTCATCAGTAGCGTGGAGAATGCCCAAAATACAGCACCGCTAAAGCCAATGAACATGCCAATTTCAAACTTCAGCTCGCCGCCCATCGTGATGAATACGCCGATGAAGCCACAAATAACACCGACCCACTGATATGTATAATAGCGCTGCGTGAAAAACAGCGTGCCAAAAATGATGACGAGTAGTGGGTTCATAAACGTTAAGATGGATGATTCACTTGCTGTAATCGTGCGCAAGCTTAAAAAAATACAGCCCATTACACCAGCTGTTTGCAAAGCACCGATACAAACGATTTGCAGCCATTCTTTCGCTGTTTTTGGGAGCGGTTGCTTAAAGTAGGCGACGATAATTGCCATGAGACCACCTGCAATGATGAAGCGAAGTGCAGCAAGCAAAAGTGGTGATGCGTACACGAGCCCGAGCTTGACGACCGCAAACGACGAGCCCATTAAAAATGTTGTGAAAATAATTAACCCATAAAAATGAAGCGCTTTCATAAATATCACCTCTTATAAAAGAATTGTATATAAAAACGAGAGCGATGATGCCCTCGGTTGGAAATACAAACATGATACGTGCTTTTTGCTTCTTCTAGGTGTGAGTGTAAGGGGTGCGCAAATCATTGTATAATAATAAACAACGAACGCGCATTTGTGCATAAAAACTATTGGGTAATATTATAACATGTTTTGTTATGATGGGAGGAAAAAAATTGATTGTCAATAACTTGAATGCTTTCGTTCACGATACGACGCGCGTGCTCATCGTCGGCTCGATGCCGGGTGTGCAGTCGCTACAAAAGCAGCAATATTACGGAAATCCGCGCAATCATTTTTGGGGCATTGTCGCGCATCTCACAAATGAATATGTGCCAGATGTGTACGAGGAGCGGCTCGATTTGCTTCAGCGTCACAGCATCGGCTTATGGGATGCGATTGCAAGCTGCGAGCGACAAGGGAGCTTGGACGCGGCAATTAAACAAGAAGTACCGAACGATTTTGTGGCACTGTTTCGCACATATCCACAAATTGAAGCGGTGTTTTTTAATGGTGGCAAAGCGTTTACGGTATTTAAGCGACATGTTGGGCTCGATGTGCTTGCAGGACGTCATTATGAACAACTGCCATCTACAAGTCCGATCCCAGGCAAAAACATTAAGTCATTTGATGAAAAAGTCGAGGTTTGGCAGGCGATTGAGCGATATATATGAACGTTAGCTATCTGGTATGTATCAGATAGCTTTTTTTATGCGTGCATATCAAAAAAATAATATGAAAACGAAGGTGGAATCGATAACATATGCATCGTTACAGATGATTTTTGATACGATATCAATTTTTTATGTGCCTTTTGATGTGACGCTGTGATGTAATGCGAATGAATAAATCTAGTTCTATATGTATTTTATTTTCTGTTTCGTGTAAAAATATTATATGATTAACAATTCCATTCCGTACCGTTATTTGGTATATTTTAAGAGAATGAATCGATGTCCACTCACAAAGGGGATGGGAATTGTTCATAACTTTATTAGGGGGTAGGCGCATGAAAAAGAATAATTTTCTTGTATTAATGATGCTGTTGTTACTTTCTGTTGTGCTTGTTGCATGTAATTTCGGCGG
Organism: Caryophanon sp.; assembly: GCA_036309765.1. Lineage (GTDB taxonomy): Bacteria > Bacillota > Bacilli > Bacillales_A > Planococcaceae > Caryophanon. The sequence continues at coordinate 5,167 of JAXJTE010000007.1, forward strand.
CGAGGAAGAAACGACAGATGATAGTGGCACGACAACAGATACAGACACGACGACAGATGACAGCTCAGGCGGCGACAAAGAATTAAATTTAGTCGTAGCATCAGAGCCACCATCATTACATCCACAGCTAGCAACAGATACAACATCTTCAACAATTATGAGCAGTACACATGAAGGCTTAATGACATTAGAAGATGGTAAACCTGTAGCGGGTGTAGCGGAGTCATATAAAATGAGCGACGACCAATTGACGTATACGTTTAAACTACGTGATGCGAAATGGTCAAACGGCGAGCCAGTAACAGCAGAGGATTTTGCGTATGCTTGGGAGTTTGCATTAAATCCAGCGAATGCTTCTGAATATGCGACGATTTTATATTCAATCAAAGGTGCAGAAGCTTATAACTTAGGCACGACGACGTCATTTGAAGAAGTTGGCGTAAAAGTAATCGATCCAAAAACGTTAGAGGTAACGTTAGAGTCACCAACACCGTACTTCTTAGAATTAACGGCGTTTAAAACGTTATACCCAATTCATAAAGCAACAGCAGAAGCGAACCCGAAATGGTACACAGAAGCGGATACGTACGTAGGAAACGGTGCGTTCGTGTTATCACAATGGCAGCACGCAGGTTCAATGACGCTTGAGAAAAATCCTGAATATTGGGATGCAGACAACGTGAAATTAGCGAAAGTAAACATTGAAATGGTTGAGTCTGAGACAACGCAAATGACGAAGTTTGAATCAGGCGAAATTGATTTCTTAGGTACGAGCTACGGTAAAATTTCATTGGATGCGATTGAGCGTTTACAATCTGAAGGGTCATTAAACATCGTTGACTATTCAGGTATTTACTGGTACAAGTTCAACACGACAGATGAGGTCATGAAAAATGCGAACATTCGTAAAGCGTTAACGTTAGCGATTGACCGTGAAGGCTTAATTAAAAACGTAACAAAAGGTGAGGAGCAGCCAGCATTTGGTATGGTACCAAACGGTGTTGAAGGCTTCGGTGATGATGCAGGTTTCTTCAAAGATGCGGATTACGAAGGAGCAAAAGCAGCACTTGATGCGGGCTTAAAAGAGCTTGGCTTATCTGACGCAAGCGAATTAAATTTAAAACTTTCGTTTAATACGAGTGATGCACACGCAGTTATTGCACAGTATATTCAAGAAGGCTGGAGCAAAAATTTAGGAATTACGGTGACGCTTGAAAATGCAGAGTGGCAAGTATATTTAGACAAGTTAAACAGCTTAGATTACCAAATCGGTCGCCTTGGCTGGATTGCGGATTACAACGATGCGTATTCATTCTTAGAAATGTATAACAGCGCAGACAACGGCAACAACGACACAGGCTGGTCAAACGAAGAATATACAAACTTATTAAAGCAATCGACAACTGAAACAGATCCAGCGGCACGTCTTGATTTACTGAAAAAAGCAGAGGAAATCATCATTGCAGAGTTCCCAGTAGCGCCAATTTATTACTACACGAACCTTTATGTAGTAAAAGATTACGTGACAGGCATGGAGCCAGACAACTTAGGTAATATTAACTTGAAAAATGTTGATATTACGAAATAAAAAGTGATACAGGCGGGGGCTGCTTTCAATTCGAGTAATCGAACGAGGCAGTGCCCGTTTTATTCTTTACTGCGCTAAATGAACGAAGTAATGAAAGCAACTGTTTATTCAACTTAACTTAAAGGAGGAAACCGTATGTTACAGTACATTGTAAAACGTCTCGTGTACATTTTACTTGCGCTCTTTTTAATTATTACAGCGACGTTTTTTTTAATGCGCTTAGCACCAGGTAGCCCGTTTGCGAGCGAGCGAGATTTCCCGCCGCAAATCGAGGAACAGCTAAACGCGAAATACGGGCTCGACAATCCGTGGTACATCCAATATAAAGATTACTTAATCGATTCGGTGACGTTTGATTTTGGCGAATCGATGAAATATAAAGGACGCTCGACAAACGACATCATCGCCGAGAGTTTCCCAATTTCACTGACGCTCGGTATGCAGGCGATGCTCATTGCAATCGGCTTCGGTATTTTGCTCGGCGTCATTTCTGCGCTCTATCATAACAAGGCGCCCGACTACGTATCGACCATCATCGCCGTACTTGGAATTTCGGTGCCGTCGTTCATTTTGGCAGGGCTGCTACAATATTATTTAGCGTACGAGTTTAAAATATTCCCAGTAAGCGGCTGGAAAGGCTACGTGTATAGCATTTTACCGTCGCTTGCGATTGCATTTACACATATGGGCTTTATTTCGAAGCTGACGCGCTCAAGTATGCTAGAGCAAAACAACAGCGAGTATGTGAAAATGGCGCGTGCAAAAGGGCTTGGCAAATGGAAAGTCGTGTTTAAGCATTCGCTGCGTAATGCGCTGCTGCCAGTCGTAACGTATTTAGGACCGCTTGCAGCAGGTGTTATTACGGGGAGCTTCATTATCGAGCAAATTTTTGCGATTCCAGGGCTCGGTCGCCATTTCGTGACGTCGATTACGAACCGCGATTATACGGTCATTATGGGGACAACCGTATTCTACTCAATCATTTTACTGTTTGCGGTGTTCATCGTTGATATTTTATACAGCATCATCGACCCGCGCATTAAGCTGAAAGGGGCGAAAAAATCATGACACAGCAACATGAAAAATTACGTGACGGTGCATTCGACATTGTCGGCATGCATCGCGAGGAACAAGAGCAACTTTCCGCAAAGCCAGTATCGTTTTGGAAGGAAGTATTATACCGTTTCAAGCAAAACAAGCTCGCTGTATGTGGGTTAGTCGTTTTAATTATTATTGCGCTTATGGCAATCATTGTACCAGAAATATCGCCGTACAAATACAGTGACCAGCTCGGCGTATACAATCAGCCACCGTCTGCAGAGCATTGGTTCGGCACAGATGATTTAGGGCGCGACATTTTCGTCCGCATTTGGGCAGGGGCGCGCATTTCATTATTTATCGGTATTACCGCAGCGCTCATTGATGTGATTATCGGTGTTATTTGGGGCAGCATCGCGGGACTTGCCGGTGGACGAACAGATAATATTATGATGCGTATTGCCGATGTGTTAACAGCTGTACCATATTTACTTGTTGTTATTATTTTAATCGTTGTCATGCAGCCGGGGCTTGTGCCGATGATCATTGCGCTATGTATTACCGGTTGGGTGAACATGGCACGAATTGTGCGCGGCGAGGTCATGTCGATTAAAAATCAAGAGTACGTATTAGCTGCTCGTACGCTTGGGGCAGGAACAGCGCACTTAATTCGTAGGCATTTAATTCCGAATGCGCTTGGGGCGATTTTAGTAACGATGACGTTAACAGTACCTGCTGCTATTTTCACAGAGGCGTTTTTAAGCTACTTAGGCTTGGGCGTTCCTGCACCACGAGCAAGCTGGGGAACGATGGCGTCTGAAGGGAATAAGGCACTCATGTCGTATCCGTGGCGATTGTTTTTCCCAGCGTTTTTCATTTCAGTAACAATATTTGCGTTTAATGCGGTCGGCGATGGACTTCGCGATGCGTTAGACCCGAAATTACGAAAATAAGAGGTGAGCACGAATATGAAGCCAAAGCTGTTACAAGTGAAAGATTTGCACGTTCATTTTAAAACGTATGCCGGCATTGTGCAGGCGGTGCGAGGTGTGAGCTTCGAGCTGTATGAGGGAGAGACGCTTGCGATCGTTGGTGAATCCGGCTCAGGAAAAAGCGTGACGAGCAACGCGCTCATGAAGCTTATTCCGCAACCCCCTGGCATTTACGCAGGTGGAGAAATTTTGTTTAACGGGCGCGACATTATTCCGCTATCCGATAAAGAAATGGCGAAAATTCGCGGTAACGATATCGCAATGATTTTCCAAGACCCGATGACGTCGCTGAATCCGACGATGAAAATTGGCAAGCAAATTACCGAGGTTATTTTGCAGCATAAAGCGGCGTCGCGTTCGGATGCAAAGGAGCGTGCGATGGAGCTGTTAAAGCTAGTCGGCATTCCGTTTCCTGAAAAGCGCTACAAGCAATATCCGCATGAGCTGTCAGGTGGTATGCGTCAGCGAATTGTTATTGCGATTGCGCTTGCGGCGAACCCGAAGCTGCTCATTGCCGACGAGCCGACGACCGCGCTTGACGTAACGATTCAAGCGCAAATTTTGGAGCTGATGAAGGATATTCAAAAACGCAGCAATACGTCGATTATTTTCATTACGCATGACTTAGGCGTTGTGGCGAATGTGGCGGATCGTGTCGCTGTTATGTATGCAGGGCAAATTGTTGAGTACGGCACGGTAAATGAAATTTTCTACAATCCGAAGCATCCGTATACGTGGGGGCTGCTCGGCTCGATGCCTGATTTAAGCAACAGCTCAGACGAATTGCTGCGAACGATTCCAGGCTCGCCGCCGAACTTAATTCAGCCACCAGTTGGCGATGCGTTTGCGCCGCGTAACGAGTTTGCAATGGCGATTGATTACGAAGCGGAGCCACCGATGTTTCAAGTATCGCCGACGCATTTTGCGAAAACGTGGCTACTGCATCCTGATGCGCCAAAAATCGACGTGCCACAAGTCGTACAGCAGCGCATTGACCGCTACGTAAAGGAAGGTGAGGCGTGATGATACGTAAAAAGATTTTAGAAGTAAATGGCTTGAAGCAATATTTCGGCTCAGCGTCGAATCTGATTAAAGCGGTAGATGACATTTCGCTGTATGTGTATGAAGGCGAAACACTCGGGCTCGTTGGTGAATCGGGCAGTGGCAAATCAACAACGGGGCGCTCGATTATTCGCTTATACGACGTGACCGGTGGCGATATTTACTTTAAAGGGCAAAACATCGCCGCTATAAAATCGCGCAAAGACTTAAAGCATTTCAATAAAGATATGCAAATGATTTTCCAAGACCCATATGCTTCGCTTAATCCGCGTATGACGGCGAGTGAAATTATTACAGAAGGCTTTGATATTCACGGCATGTACAAAAATAAAAAGGAACGTGCCGAAAAGGTGGCCGAGCTGTTAGAGGCGGTCGGGCTAAACCGCATGCACGCCTCACGTTATGCGCATGAGTTTTCAGGTGGGCAACGTCAGCGTATCGGCATTGCGCGTGCACTTAGCTTAGACCCGAGCTTCATCATTGCCGATGAGCCGATTTCTGCGCTCGACGTGTCAATTCAAGCGCAAGTCGTGAACTTACTAAAGCAAATTCAGCGTGAGCGCAACTTAACGTACTTATTTATCGCGCATGATTTGTCGATGGTGAAATACATTAGCGACCGTATCGCTGTGATGTACCGAGGCAAAATTGTTGAAATTGGACCAGCTGATGACATTTACAATACGCCGCGCCATCCGTATACGAAATCACTACTATCTGCCGTGCCACAGCCAGATCCGTTAAGCGAGCGCACGCGCACACGCATTCCGTACGTACATGAAGAAGCGGACGGTGACATCATCGCGCACGAAGTATCCGCCGACCATTACGTTTTTGCGACAAGTGAGCAGCTCGCACGCTGGCAATTGTAGCGAAGTACCCGACCGCTTCGTGCTATAATAAATAACTTGAGCACGTATATTTAATAGGAGCTGTGTTGCGACGAAATGACAAAAAGCAAGTCGCATACATGTTCAATAGTAGCTATATAGAACATAATGGTAGGCTCGAAACAAGAGGCGGACTCCAGCGGGAAAAGCATGAGCTTGAGACTACAGGCTCAAGCCATGCCCGCGGAAAGCCTGCCTCGATGTGAAGAGCCGAATAAAATCATTGTCTATAGAGCAGTAAAGAACGAAAGACGGTGAACGGTGTGCTTTCAAGAAGAGCAGAAGGAATACAATTATTGCGCACACATGAGGAGAAATTGAGCTGCCCTCATTGCGCACAGCGAGTAACAGTGAGTGAGGAAGGACGCATCGCCTGTGAGAACAACCACTCATTCGACGTCGCAAAGCAAGGCTACGTCAACATGTTAACGCATGCGGTGCAGTCGATGTACACGAAGGACTTATTCACATCGCGCAAAACGGTGCTAGAAAGCGGACTGTATGACGACGTACAGCGCACGCTCGCAAGCTATATCGAAAATGGTGCAGTCGTGCTTGATACAGGCTGCGGCGAGGGTACGCATTTAGCACGTATTTGCGAAAAGTCAGGCGCGTTCGGTATTGGCATCGACTTAGCGAAGGAAGGCATACTCGAAGCGGCGCGTCATTACAAAAATGAGGTGTGGATCGTTGGCGACTTAGCAAAAAGTCCGTTTCCTGCTGCGACGTTTGATGCGATTTTTAACATTTTATCGCCAGCGAACTACGATGAATTTAAACGACTGCTCAAGCCGAATGGTCGCGTCATTAAAGTCGTGCCAGCCGAGCGTTATTTAACGGAGCTACGCCAACAGCTATTTGCAGATTCGGAAAAGGAATCGTACTCAAACGCGCAAACAGTCGCACGCTTTAACGAAGCATTTACGCATGTTGAGCAGCAGCGCGTCACGACGACGATGGCACTAACACCTGAGCTTGTGCCGCATTTATTAAACATGACACCAATGGGCTGGCACCGTGATGAAACAAAGGATATTACGCTGACGCACATTACGATTGATGTTGATGTGTTGATTGGAACATATAAGTAACGAGGTCTGTTGATGATCCATTTTTATACAGCTGAATCGGTTGTTTTCAGCAACAAAACTGACATGAATGCAGCAGTGTAGTAGCATGGAGCGTGCGCCGAGCCCCAGGAAAGCGAGCCGCACTACGCGAAATGCCAGTTGAATGGCTAATCAACACGCTTGATAAGTAACGAAAATAAGGCTGTCCGATATGAATGTCGGGCAGCTTTTTTTGTGCTTGCACTCCGATACAATTAGACGCCATGAAAATATGCTACAATTTCACCAACAAGGAGGAATGAATATGGCAACAATTCTCGTTTTAGGTGGCACACGTTTTTTCGGCAAAAAATTAGTAGAACGATTGCTTCAGAGCGGACATGATGTGACGATTGCAACGCGTGGACAAGCGGGCAATCCGTTTGGCGAGCGCGTTACACATTTACAGTTTGACCGTACTGACGCGGCGGCATTTGAAGCGGCAGTGCAAGGTAAATCATGGGACATTGTGTACGACAACATTTGCTACAGCCCAAACGATGCGCGTGAGGCGGTGCGCATTTTAGACGGCAAGGCAGGCAAGCTCGTGTTTACGTCATCGCTTGCGACGTACGACCCGCGCCCAGGCATTCGCACAGAGGAAGACTTCAATCCACATACGCATGAAATACGCGAAGGCGATGCGAGCGACTTTTCTTACGGTGAAGGGAAGCGCCAAGTTGAAGCGGTGTATTATCAGCAGTCAAATTTCCCAGTTGTCGCAGTGCGTTTTCCGATTGTTGTTGGTGAGGATGATTATACGGAGCGATTATTGTTTCACGTGCAACATGTGCTTGAACGAAAACCAATGGCGTTCGTGAGCTTAGATGCGCGTATGTCGTACATTACGTCAGACGAAGCGGCGGCGTTTTTACAATGGGCAGGTGAAGAAGCAGAAGCGGAGCCGTTTAACGCAACAGCAAGCGGCGATTATACGATTGCACAGTTTATTGCGCTCGTCGAACAAGCAACAGGCAAGCGTGCGAAAATTGCGCTCGGTGGTGACGATGCGACGCGCTCTCCGTATGCAGTTGGGGCAGATTGGTACATGACGAACGACAAGGCGACGCGTGCAGGCTTTACATTTAGCCATTTGAATGACTGGTTGCTACCGTTAATCGAGCGTCTTGTCGCGTCACAACGTTAATCACTCGTTGCGACAACGATACGCATCGAGTAAAATAAAAGTAGCAACGAAAATACGTTCACAACAGAAATTTTGGACGAAAAGGTAGGCAATGATCGTGTATAAATTAACAGCGAATTTAGTAAAAGGGTTGCTTGTAACAGCGGGCTCATCTGCGCATGTGTATGGGAAGGAAAACATTCCGGCTGAAGGTGGCTTTATTATCGCCTGCACGCATACAGGCTACGTCGATATTTTAAGCTTAGGTGTGTCGATGCTACCGCGCGAAATTCATTTCATGGCGAAAAAACAGCTGTTTGATATAAAAGGCTTAGGCTGGTTTATTAACAAATTAAATGCGTTCCCAGTAGACCGCGAAAACCCAGGGCCGAGCGTAATTAAAATTCCGCGTCAGCTTATTAAAGAAGGCAAAATTGTCGGCATTTTCCCAAGCGGTACGCGCAACGCCGAAAGTTCTGAGCTCAAGCAAGGGGCCATTACGATTGCACAGCTATCAAAAGCACAAATCGTCCCGGCTGCATACGTTGGTCCGAGCAACGCAAAGGACGTCTTTTCATTCAAGCGTGAGCGTGGCTACTTAGTGTTTGGCGAGCCATTCATACCAGCAGCAGGCAAAGAAGGACGCGAAGAAGCAACTAAATTTTTAGAGCAGCAGCTACTGTTCTTAACAGACGAAGCAGAACAAAAACGCGCGGAAAGCAAGCGTTAGTCGTAACTCTTTTTAAGTAGTACGTTTCTTTTCAGACGGAAGCCAACTGGTTTTCGTCTTTTAACTTTAGCATGGAAGCTAGCGGACATGCAGTATCGTAGTGGCAGAGCGCGTGCGGCGAGACTCCTTGGGGAACAGCTCGTGACTCAAGACCCCACAGCGGAGCGAGGAGGCTTGAGCCGAGCCCCAGGAAAGCGAGCCGTCATACGCGCCTTGCCTATTTACATGTAATAAAATACATCAATTTTTCACTAGGAGGAAACAATATGATTCGTGTATTATTCGTATGTTTAGGCAACATTTGCCGCTCACCAATGGCAGAAGCGGTATTTCGTGAAGAGGTGAAAAAACGCGGCTTAGCGCACATCATTGAAGTCGATTCATGCGGCACAGCTAGCTATCACGTCGGCGAGCCACCGCATAAAGGCACACAGGCAAAGCTGCGCGATTACGGCATTTCAACAGATGGCATGAAGGCACGTCAACTATGGGCATCGGACTTTGATAGCTTTGATTATTTAGTAGCGATGGATGCGAGCAACGTACAAAATATCGAAAAAGCGCTGCGCAAAACGGGTGATAAAATTTTCCGCTTCCTAGATGTAACAGAGCATCAAATGGACGTACCCGACCCGTATTACACAGGCGACTTCCAAGAAACGTACGACTTAGTGATCGACGGCTGTAACGCATTGCTTGCGAAAATCGAAGCGGAGCATCCATATTTGTTTTCGTAAGCGCGTTTTACGGGTATAACATGGCACATAGTATGTAAGAAGGGGCGGGTTTTATGGAAACGAAGGGGAGACGAAAAAGCAGTAACGTAGATGACCGACGCGGGATGAGTCCAAAAAAGATGGGCGGTATCGGCGGTGGAGTCGGGATCATCATTATCATTATTTTTACGTTGTTAAGCGGCGGTGATTTAGGCGACGTCGTAACAAATGTTGTGAACAATGGCAGTGGCACAGAAACGACCGAACAAGTAGCGTACACACCGACAGCGGAGGAAGAGGAGCTTGCTGACTTCGTATCGGTCGTGCTTGCGGATACGGAAGATATTTGGAACAAGCTATTTCAAGAGCAAGGTATGCAGTACGTTGAGCCGACACTCGTGTTATTTAGCGATAGTGTAAGCTCTGCATGTGGCTTACAAAGCGCGGCAGTTGGACCGTTTTACTGCCCAGGCGATTATTCATTATACATCGATTTAAGCTTTTACAAAGAGCTGCGCGATCAATTTAACGCACCAGGTGACTTTGCGATGGCGTACGTTGTGGCACATGAAGTAGGGCATCACGTCCAAACGTTACTCGGCACGTCACAGGAAGTGCACGCGCAGTCAGGTAAAGTATCGGAAGCGGCATATAATGAACAGGTGAAGCGTTTAGAGCTACAGGCGGACTACTTAGCAGGTGTATGGGCGCATCACGTTCAAGGCATGGGCTATTTAGAAGAAGGCGATATGGAAGAAGCGCTCGTTGCGGCAAACGCAATTGGTGACGATACGCTACAAATGGAGGCGCGTGGTTACGTCGTGCCAGAGAGTTTCACGCATGGCACGAGTGAGCAACGTATGCGCTGGCTGAAGAAGGGCTACGAAAACGGCACGCTTGAAGGCAGCGATACGTTTAGCATTTCAGCGTCTCAGTTATAGTAAAACGAATGGTAACGGAAATCTCGATTTTCGTTACCATTTGTTTTGCCTCAACACTTTTTCTTTCGCCACATTGTGTTGTATAATAGTACAGTCAAAAAAAGCTTTATTGTGCGCTTTAGGGCGAAAAATCATTCAAAACACGAAAGCGAGTGGAGCGACATGGGTCGTAAGTGGAATAATATTAAAGATAAAAAAGCAGGGAAAGATGCAGCAAACAGCCGCGTTTATGCAAAATTCGGTCGTGAAATTTACGTAGCAGCAAAATCTGGCGAGCCAAACCCAGAATCAAACCGCGCATTAAAAACAGTATTAGAGCGTGCAAAAACGTATTCAGTACCGAAACATATTATCGAAAAAGCAATCGACAAAGCTAAAGGTGGCGGCGACGAGCAATTCGACGAGCTACGTTATGAAGGCTTCGGCGTTGCAGGCACAATGGTGATCGTGGACGCATTAACGAACAATGTAAACCGCACAGCATCAGAAGTACGTGCAGCATTCGGTAAAAACGGCGGTAACATGGGTGTATCTGGTTCAGCAGCGCATATGTTCCAGCACACAGCGGTATTTGGTATTGAAGGCAAGTCTGAGGACGAAATTTTAGAAATTCTAATGGAAGCGGATTTAGATATGCGCGACATTATGGAAGAAGACGAAACAATCATCGTTTACGTAGAGCCAGAGCAATTCCACGTAACGCAAGAAGCTTTCAAAGCAGCAGGTATTGAGGACTTCACAGTAGCAGAGTTAACGATGCTACCGATGACAGAAGTGGCATTAGAAGGCGACGATTTAGTGAAGTTTGAAAAAATGATCGATGCATTAGAAGATTTAGAAGATGTTCAACGCGTATACCACAACGCGGATTTAGGCGAATAATGGATGAAAGCACCGTAGTCATAGCGCTACGGTGTTTTTTTATATAGTTATATATACATAAATTTACTTTTAGGTGTGTAAAAAGACTTGTCATATATTAGCTGAAAATAGTGGAAAAAAGTATGTATTATGAATCATTCAACGCAAAAGGGTGATAATTTTGTATGATTCAAAAATATGACATTGTAACATCTATATATTATCACCATACTAAATCTAACAAAATTGATTAAAATGAGGAGGATTTTTGTGAAGAAAGAACAAAAGCTAAGTCGACGTCTTGTTTACTTAGTACTCGGCTTATGCGTAAGTTTAATGCTAACAGTGACAGTAGCCGCTAGCGTAGGAGCGCCGTATATCGTTGAACAAGCAATCGCAAAGCAGGCGCTTCAAACGGCCAAGCATGTAGCAAGCCAACTAGATGAGCAGGCGTATGCCGAAATCGCAAGCAACCCAGTGGAAAATGATTTGTACTGGAAACTGCGTGAACAATTAAATGATATTCGTGAAAAGTCAGGTGTATTATATGCACTGACGTATCAAACAACACCAGGGGATGCTGTTCAATTTTTAGTGGATGGTATGCCAGTCGATGACATAGATGGCGCGGCAACGATTAACAGTACGTCGAGCGTGACGACGCAGGAGCATTTGCAAGAGGCACTACAAAATGATGGTACGACGACTGAAATTTTATCAGACGATACATTCGGTGACTTTCTAACAGCGATTGTGCCGATGAAATATGAGGGCGAGGTTATCGCATACGTTGGTGTAGATATTGAAGCCAATCAAATTGCAGTCGTGAAAGAAGATGTTTTAAAAACGTTTATTCCTGTATTTATCGCGTTGATGTTATGCATTACAGTACTAGGCTTGCTTATTGTGCGTATCTATATTAACCGTGCATTAGCGCCGCTGACAACGCTACAGCAGGCGTCTGAGCAGCTTGCGAATGGACAAGTCGCAAACGCAGAGCAGCTTGTGAGCAGTGTGGACACGACGATGAATAATGAAGTATCTCGTTTAGCGATGTCGTTTAAGGCGACAATTGAAACGCTTCGTCATTTATTTACGCACATTCAAAAAGAAACCGAGCATGTCGAGCAGGTAATGGAGCATTTAACGACGCAGGCAGAGGCAGTAAAAGGTGCGCAACAGCAAATTACAAATACGACGACGTTTATTGAGCAGCGTGCGCAAATTCAAGTGGAGTCTTCTTCGCAAACGACAGAAGCGATGACAGAGATGGCAACGGGTATTCAGCGTTTAGCAGATTCAACGAACGCAATTACAGAAGCGGCGCAGGAAGTAACCGGTTTCGTACGGGCGAGTACAGGCGATACGAAAGATGTTTTTGAGAAGATGAAGGCACTAGAGACACTCGTCAATGAAACGACAAATGGTGTGCATGAGATGACCGAGCGCTTTACACAAATCGAAAGTCGCGTGTCCGTCATTACGAGCATTGCGGATCAGACGAACTTGTTGGCACTAAACGCATCGATTGAGGCAGCACGAGCAGGCGAGCATGGTACAGGCTTTGCGGTGGTTGCCGATGAAGTGCGCAAGCTTGCGGTTTTATCGAAAACATCGGCAGACGATATTGTCGAGCAGCTGCGTATATTTGAACGATTATCAGAAGATGTAACCGGTCGCATGGAACAAAGCAACGAGCGCGTTATTAAAAGTACAGAAGCAGTTGCGGTCATTGAGCGTCATATGGACAATATTTTGCACAACATGAATGAAGTATACGATTACATTCAAGGTGACGCGGCCATTTTACAAGAAATGTCGGCGGGTTCAGAGGAAGTGCTTGCGTCGATGGAGGAAGTAAATCAATCCGCAGACGATATGTTACAGCAAACGAAACAATCATACGGCGTGGCACAAGACCAGCAAAGACTAGTCGGCACGTTAAGCGATGCAGCCGCAACTTTACAGCAATCTTCGCGCGACTTAACGAATTTTATGAAAAAATTTAATATGTAATGTATTGTTGTTTACAATGAGATCATGGCAAAAAGGTGATAGCTAGGAAATGTATGTTTCCTGCTATCACCTTTTTTTGTCGAATCTTTCATACATGCTAGGATAGTTGAAGTGACATATTGTTTTTGTGAAATAAGTGTCATTTTTATGAAGTAAGATGAAAAAATTTAACTTATAAATATAAAAAATGTCGATATACTTTACAAAAATAGTATAAAATTAGTTAAAAAGAATTAACATGTTTTGGAGTTTATATTAGAAAAAGCTCTTTTAATGTACATCTCTCTTTTTTGAAAAGATGCGGCTCAACAGAACATACAGGAGGCATTTCGAATGAAAAAAATCGGTGTAAAGTTGACATTGGCAATTATGTCACTAATAATCGTTGTCTGTGGTGCGCTGGCAACATCAAGCTATTTTTTGAGTGCTAAAGCATTGACGTTACAGGTGGAGGAAAATTTACAGTCTAAAGCTACGGACGTATCGCTGTATATTGAGGAAGTATTCAATCGAATGTTCGTTGAAATACAATCAATTTCGAAGCAGCCAGTCATTGAAAACCTATCGTACGATAATTTGAAACCGACTTTTAACGAGCTGGACGAACAATTATCGGCCTACCCAGATTATTTAGCATTTGCGATTGTAGATGAAAAAGGAATTGCGCATTATACAGATGGCTCGACAAGTGATTTAGCAGATCGAGATTATATCCAAGCGGCATTTGATGGAGAGACAGTGCTGTCAGATATTGTGATTAGTCGTGTGACGGGTGAGCCGGTATTAATGCTTGCGACACCGATTGAAACAGCTTCAAAGGAAACGGCATTATTACTTGCGCGTGTGGATGGCTATATTTTATCAAACGTTGTCGACACGATTAAGATTGGTGAAACAGGTTATGCGTTCATCATTAATAATGAAGGTGTTATGCAAGGGCATTTAAAGCGTGAATATGTAAAAGAGCAGATGAACTATACTGAAGAGGGCAACACAGTTAGTGAAGCGATTCAAAACATGATTGACAACACATCCGGTTATTCTAAATATGAGGATGTAGACGGTGAGATGCGTTTAGCAGGCTTTTATACGTTAAACAACAACTGGACGATGGCAGTAACGGCGACAGAGGATGAAATGTTAGAGAGCTTAAACATGGTGAAGATCAATTTAACCGTGTTTAGCTTACTGTTTTTAGTCATTGGTGGCGTCATTGCATATGTGATTGGACGTTCATTAAGCAAGCCGATTACAGAGCTTGTGCATGTGAGTGAAGCGGTCGGAAACGGTGACTTTACGCAGCAAGTACCAGTGCGCTACGTGAACCGCGACGATGAATTAGGTGTACTAGCGAAAAGCTTAACGACGATGACACAAAACATGCGTGACATGATTGCAACGGTAAATGATCAAGCAGCCGACGTTTCAAAAACAGCAGTGAATTTATTTGCGACCGTACAAGACGTGACGGACGGTGCAACACGTATTTCGTCGGCAATGGATGAAACGACGGAAACGACAAAGGTACAGGCAACGATGGTCGAAGAAAGTGCGCATGCGATTGAGCAAATGGCAACAGGTATTCAACAGGTGGCGGAAACATCGGCATTTGTAACGGCGCATACAGCACAAATTGAGCAGCAAATTATCGACGGTCAGCAGGCGGTTCAGTCATCAATTACGCAAATGGCAAACATTCAAGAGGGCACAGCAAGCGAACTAACAATGATTGCACATTTAGAGCGTGAGTCAGCCGAAATTGGCGAAATTTCACGCATGATTACGGAAATCTCTGACCAGACGAATTTGCTTGCATTGAACGCGTCAATTGAGGCAGCGCGTGCAGGTGAGGCAGGAAAAGGCTTCTCGGTTGTAGCAGATGAAGTACGTAAATTATCGGAGCAAACAGCAAGCTCTGCAACGAGAATTGACGGGCTCATTAAAAACATGCAGCGCTACACACAAGACGTAGCAGAAGCGGCGAAGCAAAGTGAAAACAATGTCGAAGTCGGCATTGAAAAAATTCAGTTGATTGATCACAACTTCAAAGAAATTATCGTAGCGGTCGCTGAAATTACACAGGAGCTTGAGTTATTAAGTGGCTCAGCACAGCAAATGAGCGCGAACACAGAAGAAGTAACAGCGGCGATGGAGGAAGTATCAAGCAGCGCAACATCGACGAATGATTACATTATGGACGTGCAAGAAATTTCATGTGAGCAGCACGGTGCAGCGAGAAAAATGAGCGAAGAAACGAAGCACTTAGCAAGCATGGCCGAAAAGCTACAGCAAGCAGTCAAACAATTTAAATTATAAACAGATAACCCTATGCGAAACGATTTTTGTTCGCATAGGGTTTTTTACGTATGCAACATTGCAAACGACCTGCTTTTGTTTGCAATATATTTAGCTTTACGAAATAATAAGTGTACAACAATTAAAAGGAGGATTTTCGATGCAACAAACATTCGAAAACTATGAATATGTACGTCCAGAAATCGGCACGATGGCGACGGAGGCACGCGAGCAATTAGCGCAATTTCAAGCGGCTACGACAGTCGAGCAGCAAATCGCGATCATTGAGCAACTCAACGACATGATGGCGGAGTTTAGCACGCAATCAAACATCGTCTACATTCGTGCGTCGATTGATACGAACGATGCGTTTTATCAAGCAGAGCGCGATTTCATTGATGAGGTCGGCCCACGCGTTGAGGATATTACGACGGACTATTACAAGGCACTCGTCGCATCACCGTTTCGTCCGCAGCTAGAGGAGCGCTTTGGCAAACAGCTATTTGACTTAGCAGACTACCAAATCAAAGCGTTCTCACCAGAAATTATCGAGCTGCTCATGAAGGAAAATAAACTATCATCTGATTACAGCAAGCTTGTCGCATCTGCACAAATTGACTATAAAGGCGAAACGTACACGCTTGCACAAATGGGCGCGTTCGCTGAATCAACAGACCGCACTGTACGCGAAGAAGTAATGCAGCTACGCACGGCGTTTTTTGAGCAGCACGAGGCAGAGTTTGATCGCCTATACGATGAACTCGTAAAAGTGCGCCACGAAATTGCGACGACGCTCGGCTACAACAATTTCGTAGAGCTTGGTTACATTCGCATGAACCGTGTTGATTACGATGCGGATATGGTGAAAAAATTCCGTGATCAAGTGCGTGACTTCATCGTGCCCATTTCACAAAAATTATATGCACGACAAGCAGAGCGCATCGGCGTCGACACACTAAAGTTTTACGATGAGGCGCTCGCGTTTACGACAGGCAATGCAACACCACAAGGCGATGCAGCATGGATTGTTGAGAACGGTCGCAACATGTATAAAGAAATGTCGCCAGAAACGCATGAGTTTTTTGAGTTTATGATTGAGCGCAACTTAATGGATTTAGAGGCGAAAAAAGGGAAGGAAGGCGGCGGGTACTGTACGTTTATTGACAACTACAAATCACCGTACATTTTCTCAAACTTTAACGGTACGTCAGGTGATATCGACGTATTAACGCACGAGGCAGGGCACGCATTCCAAGTGTACCGTAGCCGCGACTTAGGCATTCCAGAATATTTATGGCCGACGTACGAATCATGCGAAATTCACTCAATGAGCATGGAGTTTTTAGCATGGCCGTGGATGGAGCTGTTTTTCGGCGAGCAAGTCGAGAAGTATAAGTTTTCGCATTTAGCAGGCGCACTACAGTTTTTACCGTATGGCGTAGCAGTCGATGAATTCCAGCACGTCGTATACGAAAATCCGAACATGACGCCACAGGAGCGCAAACAAGCGTGGCGCGACATCGAAAAAACGTATTTACCACAGCGCGACTTTGACGGGCTAACGTATTTAGAAAACGGCGGCTTTTGGCATCGACAAGGGCATATTTTCAACAGCCCGTTTTACTACATCGATTACACGCTCGCACAAATTTGTGCATTCCAATTTTGGAAACGCTCGCGTGAAGACTTCGATGGCGCATGGAAAGATTACTTACATTTATGCGACTTAGGCGGCTCGAAATCGTTTACGCAACTTGTGAAAGAAGCGGTTTTAATTTCACCGTTTGAGGATGGCTGTGTCGAATCCGTTATTGGCACGATTGAGGGCTATTTAAATAGCGTGGATGATAAAGCGCTGTAGAAAACGAGATGCTGAAGTTCTTAGTTGATGATATATAGAACAAGAAGGATAAACTGTGCGCTACGTCAGCAACGACTTACGCACAGTTTTTTTCACGAAATAAAAGGTTACGAAATGAAACTTAAAGGGTAGTTTTTTAGTACAGTATAAGAAGGTATGTCATTTACCGACAAAAGAGAGAAAGGGTGTGTACACATGACAAATAAAGCTTGGTTTCAGTGGGGAGTCGGTATTTTACTAGCTCTTCTTATTATTAAGTTCTTTTTAGAAGTACATTGGTTACTGAACCCACTTGTCGCTATTTTAAAAGCAGTAGCCGTGCCGTTATTAATTGGTGGTGTACTATTTTACATTACATTGCCGGTACAGACATTTTTAGAAAAGCGTGGTATTCCGCGCTGGGGCAGTATCGTCATCATTTTAATTTTACTAACAGGGCTATTCACATCGTTCGTATGGGTTGTTGGGGAGCCAATTTCTGAGCAGGTGAATAATTTAGTAAAGGCGACACCATCGATTGCGTCTGATTTACAGCGAGGCATTGACTACTTGATTGATGTTGTGGATAACAAAGCCGATTTCCCACCACAAGTGGAATCTGCTATTGATAACATTTCAAATTCGATTCAAGATTACGCAATTGCGCTAAGTACATGGCTAGTAAGTGCGTTAACATCAGTTGTGACGGCAACACTTGCGATCATTATCGTGCCGTTCTTCTTCGTCTTTATGTTAAAGGACCATGAGAAGCTGGCGCCGTTTATGTATCAATTTTTCGCAGGTGAGCGTCGTGAATGGATTAAACGTACGCTAGAAGACATTAACGAAACGATTCGAAGCTATGTGCAAGGGCAGATTTTAGTAAGCTTTATTTTAGCGCTTATTATTTTAGCAGGCTATTCTTTAATTGGTTTAGAGTATACGCTTATTCTTGTTATTTTAAGTTTCTTTATGAACTTAATTCCGTTTATCGGACCGTGGATATCGTTCATTCCAGCAGTTATTGTCGGGCTTATCCAAGATCCATCGCTCGTTATTTGGGTAGCGGTCATTAACTTAGTAGCGCAGCAGCTAGAGAGTAACCTCATTACGCCAAACGTTATGGGTAAATCACTAGAGCTACATCCATTAACGGTGATTACCGTTATTTTAGCAGCGGGTAATTTAGGTGGCTTCGTGGCGATTATTTTAGCGGTGCCAGTATACGCGGTTATTAAAGTGATTGTGAGCAACTTATACGAGGAACGAAAACTCATTCAAAAAACGGCATCGAAAAAAGTGTAACAAATTCAGCACGCTACAGCTTTGTAGCGTGCTTTTTCTTCGGTCTAAACGTATACTAGAAAAAGAGCAAAAGAAAAGGAGCATATACATGCTAACATTTGAACAAAAGCAACAAATTATTGAATCGTTTGATGAGCTAGAGCGCAAGGACATTTCGTTAAAGCGCATTAACTATCATTTAAAAACAAGTCTTTACGAAAAAACATTAGTCGTGGAAAAATTACATCCAAACGGCAACGGTTACGTATTCGTTGGCGATTTACTACAATATAAAGAGCTAGCAGACGCGCGCCATTTAGTAAATATTCGTGAGTTTTCAGAAGCTGAGCTACGCGACGTGCTAGAAGCGGCGATTACGTATTTAACAGAGGAAGAAGAGCCTGAGCCACAGCTTGAAGAAACGTGGAGAAATCGTCAAGGTGACGAGCTAACGTTACGCCATGATGACCCAGACTACGGTGTGTACCACGGCGATAACGTCGAGGAGCTATTTGGCACATACGAAACAGCGAAAGCATATTTACTAGAAGAAGGCTTCCGCTTAAAAAAATAACAAAAAAACGGTAGCGAAATGTTTCGCTACCGTTTCTTTTTGTTATTAGAAAATTAAATTTAAGAGTAAGAAGAACCCACCAGCCATTAATGCTGAAATTGGCATTGTGATGAACCAAGTTAACACGATTTTACGTGCGATTGACCAGTTAACACCTTTCACGCGCTGTGCAGCACCAACACCCATAATTGCAGAAGAAATTACGTGCGTTGTCGATACTGGTAAGTGAATTAATGTTGCCCCGAAAATGATTGAAGCAGATGAAAGGTCAGCTGCAACACCGTTTACTGGACGGATTTTCATGATTTTACCGCCAACTGTTTTGATGATTTTGTAACCACCAACAGCTGTACCAAGACCCATCGCTAATGCACAGGCTACACGTACCCAGTCTTGTACGTCGTCACCAGATTGCACGTTTGCGGCGATTAAAGCCATCGTAATAATACCCATTGCTTTTTGCGCGTCATTCGTACCATGTGTAAATGCTTGAAGCGCCGCTGTGAAAATTTGTACTAAACGGAAGCCTTTGTTTGTTGAATACAGGCTGAAGTTTTTAAATAACACTTTGAATAGTTTCATCATAGAGAAACCGATTACTAAAGCGATAATTGGTGAGAAAATTAATGCTTGAAGAATTTTTAAAAATCCTTCGTAGTTTAAAATACCAAATCCAGCAGATGCGATTGCCGCACCAGCGATCGAACCGATTAACGTATGTGAAGAACTTGACGGAATCCCGTAGTACCACGTTAATAAGTTCCAAGTGATGGCAGAACAAAGCGCCGCTAAAATTACGACAGAGCCTGTTGTGTCACCTTCAAAAGCGTTTAAAGAAAATGGGTCAACGATATCGCTGGCAATTGCTTTTGCAACACCTACGAATGTGATTGCCCCGACAAAGTTCATAACTGCCGCCATCATAACTGCAACGCGTGGCTTTAACGCACGTGTCGAAACCGATGTTGCAATGGCGTTGGCTGTGTCATGGAAACCATTAATAAAGTCGAAACCTAAAGCGAAAATTACGACTAAAATGGTAATAATCAATAGCATATCCATAAATTTTTTCCTCGTCCTTTGTTATTACGCGTTACGCATAATGATAGATTCAATTGTATTTGCTACGTTTTGACAGAAGTCTGCGATTTCTTCAAATTGCTCGTAAATGTCTTTGAAAATAATTAAACGAATTGGATCTTTTTCAGTTAAGAATAATTGTTTAATTGAAGAACGGAAAATTTCATCACACTCGCGCTCGTAATCTTTAATTAAAATTGCGTGCTGACGCATACCAACTAAGTCTTTGCGGTTTAATGATTCCATTGCTTTTACCGCTTCGTCTGCTGATAATGTGATGTACTTTAAAAATTGACGCATTTGCTCATTTACTTCTGTGAATGAATACATTTCAAAGTGAGCGATTGTGTTTTCGATGCCATCTAAAATATCGTCTAAACGAATTGCTAACGCTAAAATATCTTCACGCTCGATTGGTGTTAAAAACGCTTTGTTTAATTCAACGATTAATTCGTGAATTAATTTGTCACCAGCTGTTTCATACGACTTCATTTTAATGCTAATTTCTTTTAATGATGCTGGGCTGTCGATGCGGCAGTCATTGGCAAAGTGCATTGATTCTTGTACGTTTTGTGCAATCTTTAAAAGTGCTGAGAAAAATGGATCTGGTTTTTTTGAACTAAACATTGTGGTCTAGTGCCTCCTAGAATATATAAAATAAATTGTTTATAAAGCTGAATTTCTGTTAGTGAAACCTTACTTATCATAGCAAACGTTTGTGTAAAACTATATAAAAATTAACTTGGAACTATCAAAATTTACATTGCTGTAACATTAAATTGTTCGAAAAAAGTCTGTTTTCGTTACGAGCTGTTGATGGAATCTATGAAATTTGTCCTTGTTTTAATAGAAAGTCGTTATTTTTCAACTATTTTTCGCGTGAACGAGTATATTTTAAGAATGTGAGAAAGTTTTGTCAATGAGCCGTTCGGGACGACGGAAAAACAAGTTGTTAATGTAATGTAAAGATGCATCGTGGCGTATTTTGGATAAAGGGCATAAACAAAGCGACGTTTTCATGTACGTCGCTTTGTTTCTTTTCATTATTGATTTAATTGTTCGCGCAGCTCGTTGTGTAAAAATGGCTGCGCACCTAAAAACTGCACGAATTGCTCGTATTGCGTACGCGAATCAGCAGATGCTTCTTTGCCTGTGAAATATGCGCGAATTAAAATGTTTTTCGGTGTGTTTTCCATGTCGATAAATTCAAGTAGCTGTGCCTCGTAGCCGACAAGCGATAAAATTTGCGCGCGAATCGAATCCGTCGCAAGTGCCGCAAAACGCTCGCGAATCAATCCGTGCTGTAGCATCACATCAAGTGCAGGTGCTTGAAGCTGACGGTTTAGCTCGTGCTGACAACACGGTACGCTTAAAATAACGCGCGCTCCCCATTTCACAGCACGCGCAAGCGCCATGTCCGTTGCGACGTCACAAGCATGCAGCGTCACGACCATATCAACCGATGCCTCGTCGTTATAATCATTAATATCCCCGACTAAAAACTCTAGCTGATCGTAGCCTAAGTCCTGTGCGATTTGGTTGCACTCCTCGATGACTTCCTTCTTCAAATCAAGCCCCGTCACGCGTAAATCAAGCCCTTTTTCAATCTTTAAGTAATGATACAGCGCAAACGTTAAATACGACTTACCTGAGCCGAAATCTAAAATGCGAATTGTGCGGTCTTTCGGCAAATGGTCAAGTGCATCGTCAATGAACTCAACGAAGCGATTGATTTGTTTAAACTTATCGTACTTTTGCTTTTTCACTTTGCCGTCTTCGGTCTGCACACCTAACCGAATTAAAAACGGATACGGCGTCGCATCGTCTAGCAAGTAGTTTTTCTTGCGGTTGTGCGATAAGTTCACTTGCTTTGCTTGCTGCTTTGTCGTTTTAAATAGCACTTTATTTTTTTTCGATAGCTGAATGTGAAGCTGCTCATCGACAAAGTCACCTTGGAACTGGCGGAAATCGTCGAACAGTGTATCGAGCTTTTCAGCAACCTCTTCAAGCAATACGTTTTCATGCTTTAAAATGCGCTCGTATTGGTACTCCAGTTGAATGTGGTATGTGCCTTTTAATTCGATTGGCTTTAATTTCACGCGTTTAACTTCGTTTGATTTTAAGCGTGGCTGGCTAATTGTGGCGTTAACTAATGCTTTTGCGTGCAGGCGCTCTAGCACGGCGTCTTTCATTTGTGTAAATTCCATATTGTATTCGTCCTTTGTTTTAAAATAGTCGGGTGTGTGTTGAATAGACTGTACGCGCTTTTGCGGCTCGCTTTCCTGGGGCTCGGCGGCGAACACGATGTTGGTCATGAAGGTGATGCCACATGGACGTGGCGCTCATCACCTTCCTCAAGCCTCCGCGCCTCTCCTACGTCGCGGCTTACGGGGTCTGGCACGAGCTTTTCCCCAAGGAGTCTCGCCGCAGCGCTTCCATTCAATTGGAATCGTCAAAAACAACTGTTATCGCATATTACGACGGCTCGCCATGCATAAACACACATCAAATAATTGTCTTTAAGTGTACCACAAAAAAGCGAGCCGATTGCGTAAGAAGGTAGCAACACGTAAGCATGTGGTATAATTTAGTGACTAACAACGTACGTGGAGGTATTTATGCAAACATTAAAAGAGATTGAAAAACGCATTGAACGCGCGGTACTCGTCGGTGTCAATTTACGCAACGCCGAGCATTTTGAGTATTCAATGGAAGAGCTAGCAGATTTAGCAGGCGCTATCGAGGTTGAAATCGCAGGTGTCATTACGCAAAATTTAGAGCGCGTCACAGCGTCACATTATGTCGGCACAGGAAAAATTGATGAAGTAAAGGCACTGTATGACGAAACAGGCGCAAACTTAGTTATTTTCAATGACGAATTATCACCGTCGCAAATTCGTAACTTAGAACGAGACTTAGATTGTAAAGTAATCGACCGCACGATGCTTATTTTAGACATTTTCGGTCGCCGTGCGAAAACGAAGGAAGCGCAAATGCAAGTGGAGCTCGCGCAATTGCAATACATGCTGCCGCGCTTAGTCGGGCTGCATGCGTCACTTTCTCGCCAAGGTGGTAGCGCGGGTGGTAGCTTTAGTAACCGTGGAGCGGGAGAAACAAAGCTTGAACTAGACCGCCGTAAAATCGAGGACCAAATTGCGAAATTACGCCGCGACTTAGAGGACGTGAAGGAGCAGCGCGAAACACAGCGTAAGCAGCGCAAAAAAAATGCGATTCCTGTCGTGTCCATCGTCGGCTACACAAACGCCGGTAAATCGACAATTATGAACGAAACGTTACGCAAAATCGGGCAGCATGACGACAAGCAAGTATTTGAAAAAGATATGCTGTTTGCGACGCTTGAGACGAGTGTGCGCCAAATTGATTTAGAGGACAATAAGCGCTTTTTATTAACAGACACGGTCGGCTTCGTCAGCAAATTACCTCACCATTTAGTGAAAGCTTTCCGCTCGACGTTAGAGGAAGCACGCGATGCCGATTTACTGCTGCACGTAGTTGACGTATCGAATGAAGAATACCGCTTCATGATGCAAGTAACGGAGGAAACGTTAAAGGCAATCGGTGTGGAAGGTGTGCCAACGATTTACGTGTACAACAAATCTGACAAAGCGAATTTAGAGTATCCAGTCGTAAGTGGCGACAACATTTGGATGTCGGCAAAGGAAAACGCAGGGCTTGATGAGCTAATCGACATGATTCGCAAAGAGATTTTCTCAAATTACGTGACGTGCTACATGCTCATTCCGTACGACCGTGGCGACATCGTTTCGCATTTAAATATGCATGCCTCGATTCACTCGACATCATATGAGGAAAACGGCACGCTGCTATACGTGGAAGTAACGGATGCTGATTACAACAAGTATAAGCAATACGTATTAACGGACGAAATGCTTTCAGAGCTATTAAATAATTGATACAGTGCCTGTACGTAGCGAGTCTATGTGCGGGCATTTTTTAGGTAAGAATAGTGAAATCGAAAAAATGTATTATAATAGTAGAAATTCGATAGATGAACGAAGGAGTGTGACGAGATGTTCATTCAAGAAGTCATTGTACGCCACGTAGCGATGAAGCTAAAAACACCATTTAAAAGCGGCGTTGATACGATTTCTGAAAAAATATTTTTAGTCGTCGAGGTGCATAACGAAGACGGCACGATTGGCTACGGGGAAGGGTTGGCATTTGAACGACCGTATTATACCGAAGAAACAGTCGAAACGATGAACCACATAGTAGAAACTGTATTAATTCCTACTGTGCTATACAAAAAAATCGACCACCCATCACATGTACACGAATTGTTTCAGCCAGTGCGCCGCAACTACATGGCAAAGGCGGCAGTCGAAACAGCGGTGTGGGATTTGTATGCCCAGCTACAAAAGCAGCCACTCGCTCAACTAATCGGTGGCACGCAGTCCGCAGTTGAAGTTGGCGTCGCAATCGGACTACAGCCGACGGAGGAACAGCTCGTAGCAACGATTCAACGAGCGCTTGATGAAGGGTATCGCCGCATTAAAGTGAAAATTACATCGCAGCATGATATTGAATTGTTACAGACGATTCGCCGTCATTTTCCTGATATTGCGCTTATGGCAGATGCGAACAGTGCGTACACGCTTGATGATATCGAGCAGCTAAAAGCACTCGACGCATTCAATCTTCTTATGATTGAGCAGCCGCTTGCGCATGATGACATCGTTGAACACGCGGAATTGCAGCGCCACATACAAACGCCCATTTGCTTAGACGAAAGCATTTGCTCGCTCGATGATATGAAGCGTGCTGTGAAGCTAGGAAGCTGTCAAATCGTCAACATTAAGCTTGCGCGTGTCGGTGGCTTTACCGAGGCGATGCGCATTCATGATTATTGTCAGCAGCACGGCATCGGTGTATGGTGCGGCGGTATGCTTGAAGCAGGTATTGGTCGAAGCCACGCACTCGCACTGGCAAGCTTGCCGAATTTCAGATACGCCGCCGATATTGCAAGCGCGGATCGTTACTGGGAACGCGACATTGTGACACCGATGATTGCTTCAAAAGACGCGCACATTAACGTACCGACAAATGTTGGGCGAGGCTTTCAAATCGATGAAGCGTATTTAGACCAAATAACGTTAAAGAAGCGATGTATACGTTAAATGTAAAAGTAGATGAATGAGAATCCATTCATCTACTTTTAATAATCATTTCTTTTTGATTAAGCTGTCACTTTAGAATAATTATTGAATATTTTGAATATGAAATTTTTTGTATAGTATTTTAATTTGATTAAACCTGTAACGTGTTGTTTTTTATATGTTTTAAACGTTTAATTGGTCTTGATAGGGGAATTTTAGTTATTCTCAATTACTAGCAACGGTTGAATAACAAATAAAAAAGGGTATATAATGGGCTTTACATACAATGATAATCATTTTCATTGTGAAAATAAAAAATAGAATAAATGAGGTTTAGGAAATGAGACTATGGATGCTAGTTGTAGCAGCTGTCATTTTGTCATTCATTTCTCTGTTCGTAGGGGCGATTAATATTAAGCCGAGCGATTTATTAGACTGGAATTCGCAGGAAATGCAAATTTTCTTAGCGAGCCGTGTTCCGCGCTTAATGGCCATTATTTTAGCCGGTGCAGGTATGAGTATCGCCGGTTTAATTATGCAGTCGTTAAGCCGCAATAAATTCGTATCGCCTACAACAGCAGGAACGTTGGATGCAGCAAAGCTAGGTATTGTAATTTCAATGGTGTTCTTCACGCAAGTAACGTACATGCAGCAAGTGTTATTCGGATTTGCCTTTGCGTTAGCGGGAACATTTATTTTCATGCAGTTACTGGACCGCATTAAGTTTAAGGATGTTATTTTTGTTCCGCTAATCGGGATTATGTTCGGGAACATTATTTCTGCAGTGACGACATTCTTTGCATACGAATCAGAAATTATGCAAAACGTAACAGCGTTCTTTATGGGTAGCTTTACGCTTGTCGTTTCAGGTCGTTATGAGCTGCTATATGTAGCGATTCCAGCCATTATTCTGGCGTATATTTTCGCCAATAAATTTACAGTAGCAGGTATGGGAGAAGACTTTGCGAGAAACTTAGGGTTGAGCTATAAAACGGTATTAAATATCGGTTTAGTGCTAGTGGCGATCATTTCAACGACGGTTGTATTAACAGTCGGTGTGATTCCATTCCTAGGATTAATTATCCCGAATATCGTATCGCTTTATTTAGGAGACAATTTACGTAAAACGATTCCACATACAGTCGCATTAGGGGTTGTATTCTTACTTGCATGTGATATTTTCAGCCGCTTAGTCGTGCATCCGTATGAAATTCCAGTAAATACGACGGTTGCCGTAATCGGTAGTGCCATCTTCTTAATTATGTTATTTAGGGGGAAAGCATATGCAAAGTAGTGTGAAAAAATCGAACCTCATTAAAATAGCGATATTAGTTGTACTTGCGCTTTTATCGATTGCGGGCTTCTTGTTTTACAACATTCAAGGTGGTTTTAGCTATGCGTTTCCAAAGCGTGTCGTTCGCGTATTAGCGATGATTGTTACAGGGGTAGCGATTGCGTATGCGACCGTTATGTTCCAAACCGTAACGCGTAACCGAATTTTAACACCGTCTATTATCGGGGTTGACTCAATGTATGAAGTGGTACAAACAGTCATCTTCTTCTTCTTAGGCTCGGCGTCAATTTTCGTCGTAAGCCGTTATTTAAACTTCGGTGTGTCGATTTTAGCAATGGTATTATTTGCGCTGTTGTTATATCGTTTCTTATTCCGTGCAGACAAATATCCGATTTACTTACTGCTCCTTGCAGGGATGGTTATCGGAACATTGCTTGGAAGCTTCGTAACGTTTTTACAAGTAATTATCGATCCGGTTGAGTATTTAAGTTTACAAAACCGTTTATTCGCAAGCTTTACAAACGTAAAAGGCGAGCTATTACTGATTGCCGCCGTTATTTTACTCATTGCCTTCATTTGGGGCGCAGTGATGATGAAAGATTTAGATGTAATGGGCTTAGGTCGTGACGTAGCACTGAATTTAGGTGTGAACTACGATAAGCGTGTGTTACATGTACTTATTTTATCATCTGTATTACTAGCAACATCAACAGCGCTTGTTGGACCGATTACGTTTTTAGGGTTAATTGTTGCAAATTTATCGTATCAGTTTTTGGCAACATACAAGCATTCTGTACTCATCATTGGTGCGAGTTTAATTAGTATTATTGCCCTTGTCGGTGGACAGTTCCTTGTATTACACGTATTTGATTTAAATACGACAATTAGTGTAATCATCAACTTTATCGGTGGACTGTACTTCATTTACTTATTACTGAAAGAAAGTAGGTCAGCAGGATGATCGAAATTAAAGGGATTTCTAAATTTTTTGCGAAAAAACCTGTTGTAGAAGATGTGTCTGTGACAATTGAGCCGCGTACGATTACGTCCTTCATTGGGCCAAATGGTGCGGGTAAATCAACGTTACTGTCGATGGTAAGCCGCCTGTTAGATTCAGATACAGGTGAAGTGTTACTTGATAGCAGCGACGTGAAAAAAATTAAATCAAGCGAATTTGCAAAGCGTGTGGCGATTTTAAAGCAAGCCAATCACATTAATGTGCGCTTAACGATTCGTGAACTTGTGTCATTTGGGCGTTATCCGTACTCAAAAGGTCGCTTAACACCAGAGGACGAAAAGAAAATTGATGAAGCCATCGAATACATGAACTTAGTGGATATGCAGTATAAATATTTAGATGAATTATCGGGCGGTCAAAAGCAGCGTGCGTTCATCTCAATGGTTATTGCACAAGATACAGAGTACATTTTACTTGATGAGCCTTTAAATAACTTAGACATGAAACACTCAGTGCAAATTATGAAAATTTTGCGCAAGCTTGTAGATGAGCTAGGGAAAACGGTTATTATCGTGCTACATGATATTAACTTCGCATCTGTGTACTCAGATCGTATCGTCGCGTTAAAAGATGGACGTCTTGTAAAGGATGGTCCGACAAACGAGATTATTACTTCAGAATCGTTGAAGGAAGTTTATGACATGCACATCCCTGTTCAGGAGCAGGATGGTTGCCGTATTTGCATCTACTTCAACTCACATGAATAAAAAATAAAAGAGGTTCTATCGGGCTTTATGACAACATTGCATGACTTTTTTAGAAAAACAATGTTGACAAAGGATAAATGCTCCGATAGAATTACGAGTAGTTAATTGAAAACGATAATCACTCTCATAGAATGAGTGACACAATGTAGGAGGAGAAATTACAATGAAAAAATGGCGTTTTTTAACTGCAACTGCTGCATTAACTTTAATGCTTGCTGCTTGTGGTGAAGAGGAAAAGGAAACAACAACTGACAAGGAAACAGAAGAAACAGCTGCAACTGAAACAGAAACAGCTGAAGAAAATTCTGCGTTCCCATTAACAGTAAAATCTTTAACACCTGGTAGCGAAACAGAAGACGGCGCATCACTAGTGTTTGAAGATGTTGTTTTAGAAGAAGAACCAAAACGTATTATTTCATTCGACTACGGTTTCTTAGATACACTTGATGCTTTAGGTGTTGAAGGAATTGTTGGCGTTGCAGCAAACGGTGGTTCTGGTAACATTCCAGCACACATTAAAGACAAGTATGCTCCATCTGATGCAATCGCAGACGTTGGTTCTTTAAAAGAAATCAACTTTGAAGCGGTAGCAGCTGCTGAGCCAGACATCATTTTCATCTCTGGTCGTCAAAGCTCATTCTATGAAGAGTTAAAAGAAATTACACCAAACGTAGTATTTATCGGTTCTGATAGCGAAGATTACTTCGGTGGCGTATATGAAGCAGTAGATTTAGCTGCTGAAATTTTCGGCAAGCAAGAAAAAGCTGAAGAGTTAAAAGCAGGCTTAGCTGAAAAAGTTGACGCTGTAAACGAAAAAGTAAAAGGCTATGAAAATGCTTTAATCGCAATGTACAACGACAAGAAGATCTCTGGCTTCGATAACGGTCCAGAATCTCGTTTCGCATACGTTTACAATGACTTCGGCTTCACGCCAGTAACAGAAGACATTGAAGCTTCATCTCACGGTTCGGATTTCTCTTATGAGTCAATCCTTTCTGCTGATCCAGAAGTATTATTAATCGTTGACCGTACAGTTTCAGATGTAGAAGCAATCAAAGCTGACATCGAAAACGATATCATCAAACAAACTCGTGCTTACAAAGAAGGTAAAATCGTGTACCTTGATGGTGTAAACTGGTACTTCTCAGCTAACGGTGTAACAACTGAAGCAGACAAATTAGACGAAATCTTAAACGAATTAAAATAATTCGATACGAAAGCATGTCTCCTCGTGAGGCATGCTTTTTTTATGTACACTGTTAGACGAAACTTTATCATGACGAATGGCGTAACGTAAGATGAGGGGTGTGTGAAGGAGGAAGTGAATATGAACAAACGATTGTTAACACCGGCATGTATATATGTCGCGTTATTTTGTGTTGTGTTACTGACGTACGATACAAGCTTCATGCAGCGATTAGACGAAGCAGTTTCCAATGTGCTTGTCGGGCAGCACATTATCGGGCTATTTCATTATTTAGGTGAGACGATGTTTGTCGTGATGCTTGCACTTGTTGTCATTTGTTATTTAGTGTGGCGTAAACAGCATTCAGAGGCTCTGTTTGCGTTTTTGATGGTGTTTGGTGGTTATGGTATCAACCAAGTAGTTAAACACATTGTCGAGCGCCCTAGACCGGATATTGTGGATCAGTTAAATAGCTACAGTTTTCCGTCTGGGCATACGATGGCAAGTTTATTATGGATTGCGATGGTGCTGTTTTTATTGACGCACGGCAAAAAGACAACGAAGCGCATCGTTGCTATGTGGGTTATTGGCATTGTCATTGCGATGCTCGTCGGCTTGTCACGCGTCGTTGAAAGCCGTCACTATTTCACGGACGTGTTAGCAGGGTGGATGCTTGCGTCAGCATGGTTGCACGTATGTATAGCGATGTTTCGCCGTAAAACGCAATAAGCAGCATGAAAGGGCAGAGGAAGCGTCCTCTGCCCTTTCATACGTGTATTACGATGCGCTCGTAATGTTTTCTGATGCGACCGTAATGCGCTCTTGAATATGGTCGTTCTTTTCAGCAATATCGACAACGGCTACGGCAAAATCAGCATAGCTCACGTAGCTGTTGAGCTGTGAGTTGTATAGCACATGGTCTTTTCCTTTTATATAATGCCCTGTACGCGGCCCAGACGGATCTAAAATTTCAGACGAGCTAATGAACGTCCAATTTACGCTTGAGTTGCGTAAGTCCTGTAAGTTTTGTAATTGGTTAAGTGCTGTTTGTAAATAAATTTTCGGGAAGCGATCTTCTTCAAGTAGGCGACGTTTTTTATCGCTATCGACAAATAAATTACCTGCTCCTGCAACGGTAATTAAATGCGTATTCGTGCCTTCAAGCAGCGTGATGAAGTGCTTGCCAAACTCGACGTATAAATGCTCCTCGCCTTGTGCTGCGCCAAATGCGTTAATGACTACGTCGACATCAATGAAATCATGCGGCGTTAAGTCTAAAATTTGACGCTCGACTACAGTAACATTTGCCTCAACGTCTGTTGGTAGCTTTGAACGGTTTCGTACAATGGCTACAACCTCATGTTTGCGCATTAATGCCTCGCGCACAATATCTTTTCCTACTCGGCCAGTAGCACCAATAATTGCGATTTTCATAAAATCTCCCCTTTACTGATGAAGTTACTTTCATATTATAACTATTCCCTATGTAAAAAACGAATAAACGAGCTTGAAATTATATTAATTTAGCGAAAATGAGACTTTTGATTGAATTGAAGAAGGTGTATATGTGACGTGAATATGTCGTACGTGTCTTGGAATAAATAAAAAAACCCACCGCCTCAAGTTTGAGATGGTGGGTGAGTGCTTATACAGTAGCGATTGATGTTACTTGTACGCCTTGCTCATCTGCTTTCGTTAGCACGATGTCATGGCTTGGGAAGCGTTGTTTCATTGCTTCAACAAAGCTTTGCTCAATCGACGTTGGAATGATTGAAATCATCGTTGGACCGGCGCCGCTTAACGCTGTACCGTATGCGCCTGCTTCTTTTGCCGCTGTGCGAATGTCCGCATAGTTCGGAATAAGCTTTGCGCGGAATGGCTCGTGGAAGCGGTCTTGCTCCATATAATGACCGACACGTTTGAAGTCGCGTGCCATCAGTGAAGCAGCAAGCATATTTGCGTTTGCGCTCGCTTCAACTGCGTACGGGCGGTCAAACTGCTCTGGTAATACGCCGCGTGCTTCTGATGTTTTTAATTCCACGTTCGGAATGAATACGACGAATGATGCATCGACGTTGTTTACGTGTAACGTATCGACAATGCCGTCTTGTGTCATCGAAGAAATCGTTAAACCACCTAAAACAGAAGCGGTTGCGTTGTCTGGGTGCCCTTCAATTTGTGATGAAATGTTAAGGCGGTCTTGCGTTGTTAAGTTTAAGTCACATAAAAGATTTGCCACTTCGATTCCGGCAACGATTGCTGCGGCACTGCTGCCTAAGCCGCGTGCGAACGGAAGCTCTGATGACATTTCAATTTTACAGCTCGGTAATGGTTTGTTATATTGATCAGCTACTTGCTTGGCGATACAGTAAATTAAATGCTCTTCAATGACGATGTTTTGTGGTAAATGCTCAGAAAGGTGAACGATTTCCCATGTGTCTTGTGGTGTGACATCTAGCTGTAAGTACAGGGAAAGACCAAGCCCGATAGAATCGAAGCCTGGCCCTAAGTTTGCTGTACTACCAGGTACAACAATACGCCATGACATTATAGTGTACCCTCGATGTATGTGCGGATTTCGTCCTCGTCGTTTTGAAGTGATACGACTTCTACTGTTGAAACGCCCATCGCTGTATCTGGATCTTTTAAACCGTTACCTGTGAAGATTGTTACAACTTTGCTGCCTTGTGCAATTTTGCCGCTCTCTACTGATTTAATAACACCAGCTAAAGATGCCGCTGAACCTGGCTCTACGAAAATGCCTTCAGTGCCAGCGATTAATTTGTATGCTGCAATGATTTCTTCGTCAGTTACAGAATCGATAATACCGCCTGATTCGTCGCGAGCTGCCTCTGCTAACGACCAGCTTGCAGGGTTACCGATACGGATTGCTGTTGCGATTGTTTCTGGGTTTGCGATTGGTGCGCCTTGTACGATCGCTGCTGCACCTTCTGCCTCGAAGCCGAACATTTTCGGTAAGCCTGTTTGTTTTGCTTCGTTGTATTCTTTGAAGCCTTTCCAGTATGCTGAAATGTTACCAGCGTTACCAACTGGGATACATAAGTAATCTGGTGCTGCACCTAAAGAATCAACAATTTCAAACGCCGCTGTTTTTTGACCTTCTAAGCGGTATGGGTTTACTGAGTTTACAAGTGCTACTGGCGTCGTTTCAGAAACGCGACGAACGATGTTTAACGCATCGTCAAAGTTGCCATCGATTTCGATAATTTGTGCGCCGTACATTGTCGCTTGTGCTAATTTACCAAGTGCTACTTTACCTTTAGGAATAACAACGATTGAGCTAATGCCTGCGCGTGTTGCGTATGCAGCAGCTGCAGCAGATGTGTTCCCTGTAGATGCACAAATTACGCATTTTGCGCCGTCTTCAATTGCTTTTGCGACAGCGAAAACCATGCCGCGGTCTTTGAATGAGCCAGTTGGGTTAGCGCCTTCGATTTTACCGTAAAGCTCAATGCCAAGCTTTTTCGATAAGTTTACTAAATGAACAAGTGGCGTGTTACCTTCATTTAATGTAAGTGCCGGTGTGTTTTCTGTAACGGGTAAAAACGATTTATATTCTTCGATTAAGCCTTTCCACATAACGGTGTTAACTCCTTTTTGTTCGTATGACGAGAACAGTTGTTTTTGTATAAAAGACATTCTAACGCAAAAAACGCAAGCATTCAATAGAAAAAACAAAATTGTCAAAACAATGAAACATATTACGTGAAATTTCTGCTTTGAAAACGCTTTATAAATAGGAAACGTTACAAATTCTCCTTAAAACGCTTTTAGCTAGTTGTTAATGCGATGTAAAAAGTATATATTAAATTGTAAATTCAAGTGTAAAGACAGGTGGAAACTTAATATGACAACTTCAAAGGGATCGACTGCGCCACTTTCACGTAATAAATTGCTTGGTGTTGCTGGTGTTGGCTGGATGTTTGATGCGATGGATGTCGGCATTTTATCATTCGTTATCGCCGCGCTCGCAATCGACTGGAATTTATCGTCGCAGGAAATGGGCTGGATTGGGAGTGTGAACTCAATCGGGATGGCAGTCGGTGCGCTGCTATTCGGTATTCTCGCAGACAAAGTCGGACGTAAACAAATTTTCATGTGGACGCTCGTGCTGTTTTCAGTCGCAAGTGGTTTATCCGCATTAACGACGACGCTCGCTGCATTTTTAATTTTGCGCTTCTTCGTCGGCATGGGGCTTGGTGGGGAACTGCCAGTCGCATCAACGCTCGTATCTGAAAGCGTGCCTGCAAAAGAGCGCGGGCGTGTCGTTGTATTACTTGAGAGCTTTTGGGCAGCAGGTTGGTTACTCGGTGCGCTCATTTCATACTTCATCATTCCAGATTACGGCTGGCGCGTTGCATTAGTGTTGACGGCAATTCCAGCGTTTTATGCGTTATACATTCGCATGAAGCTACCGGATTCACCGCAATTTGCGGCAAAAGCAACAGCGAAAAAACGCTCGGTATTTGAAAACATGCGCGACTTACTTACTAAGCCGTACCGTAAGCAAACGCTTGTACTATGGGTGCTTTGGTTTACGGTCGTGTTCTCGTATTACGGTATGTTTTTATGGCTACCAAGTGTTATGACGGGCAAAGGCTTCGATTTAATTACGAGTTTTAAATACGTGCTGATTATGACGCTTGCTCAGCTACCAGGTTACTTTACAGCGGCATGGTTCATCGAGAAGTTCGGACGTAAATTCGTACTCGTGACGTATTTAATCGGTACAGCGGCGAGTGCGTACGTATTCGGTAACGCAGAAACGGTTGTCATGCTTGTTGGTGCAGGGATGGCGTTATCATTCTTCAACTTAGGTGCGTGGGGGGCGCTTTATGCATACACGCCAGAGCAATATCCGGCAGTAAACCGTGGTACAGGTGCAGGTACAGCGGCGGCAATTGGACGTATCGGCGGTATTTTTGGTCCGCTTCTAGTCGGCTCAATGCTTGCGAAAGGCTACGACATTAGTGTCATTTTCAGCGTGTTCTGCGTAGCGATTTTAATCGGAGCATCAGCCGTACTATTCTTCGGCAAAGAGACGAAACAAATTGAATTAGATTGATGAAAAGGGAGGGAACGTGCTTTCCTCCCTGTTATTTTTCTATTCGAATTTGTTTGAATATTAAATAATATGTACGAAAAAAGCTCATTAATTTAGTTGGATGAAGTTTTTTCTGAAAAGTCATTGTTTTCAAACTTTAAAAATGTTAATGTAACTAAAAATACGTACATCGACACGTAATAAAGAAGCAAGCTACGTTTTCACAATCATTAATCATCCTAGCTTGTTCCTTTTAAACGACACTGTTTTTGGATTTTTGGCATTCTACAGATGATTATTTTGATGAGGAAAGGTTGTTTTGCATGACGATTTATGAAGAAGTAAAAAAACGTTTTCATCGACTTTCGAAAGGTCAACGAAAAGTTGCACAATATGTTTTAGATAACCCACGCGCAGTAGCCCAGCATGTTGCCGCAGAAGTAGGTAGACAAGCTGGCGTAAGCGAATCAACAGTTATTCGTTTTTGCTACGCGATTGATTTAGGCGGCTATACAGAGCTACAAATGTTAATGAAGGAACATTTGTTACAGTCTGAGCCAACGAAGGCACGCGCATACGGCTCAAATGCAAAAGTAAAAAGCATCGAGAAAAACGCGAGCAATTTAATGAACCAAGATGCAAAGGCCATTACTGATACAATACAATTAATTGATGATGAGCAGCTAAACGGAGCAGCAAAAGCAATTGATGAGGCTCAGCACATTTACATTATGTCAACGGTTTCAACAACGCCGATTGCGAGCTGGCTCGTTGGTACGCTACAGCAGCTTCACCCGAATGTCACGCATTTAGACGATCCACATACGTACGTGCAAGAGGCGCAGGAGTTTGGCCAAAATAGCGTTATGCTCGTTGTCGCATTAGAGAAACCGAATGTTGATTTTGTGAAGTTCATCGACGGAGCAGAGCGCAAAGGTGTGAAGGTCATTACCGTTTCAGATACAGCGATGACGACACTGCGCTCAGCAACGACACATTTATTCGCAATGGGAACGAAGCAAAAATCCATTTTCAATATGACGCCTGTCGTATTTACGTTTTTACATACGTTGTTAGAATGTACAATCGCACAGAACAGACGCAAATATGAGCAATTTCAACGTGAAGGTGTAAGTCACGAGCGCCCAGCATTACGCCTCGTTAATACATTGCACTAAACAAAAAAGAGTAAAGCCGCGGCTTTACTCTTTTTTGTTATTTTAATAATTTGCTCATAAATAATTCGTCCACAAACGTATCGTTTACGAACATTGATTGATGGCGTGTACCTTCTACAATAAATTCATGCTTCTTGAAAAATTGTTGGCTTGCTTCATCTTGTGAGCAAACAGATAGCTCTAATCGCGTGATGTTACGATCTAATGCCCATTGCCCCGCTGTTTGTAATAATGAAGTTGCCACACCTTGCTTTTTGAATGATTCTTTCACACCAATTTCAATATGTGCTACGTGCTGGCGACGACTTGCATTGTCACCTGTTAGCGCTAAGTAGCCAGCGAATTGTCCGTTGAAAATGCATAGTAGCACGGTGCTGTTTTTCGCTTTACGCCATTCGCCCATCATTTTACGCACACCTTGAACCGTTAATTGGCGCGTTTCTGATGCATACGGTAAGTAATCGGTTTCATTATAGATTTCTTCTAAAAGGTTAATGTAAGGTCTTGCATCCTCTGTTTCGATTGAGCGAATTACGAATGCATTTGTACTTTTATAATCTTCTGTTTCACTATGTTCAAACGGGTTTAAACGTGAGAACGTAATGCTACTCCCTAATTTTACATCTACTACATAATAATCTGCGTTTGTCCAAGCTAAGAAATGTGTTAACGGTGGCTTCGTTTTCTTCCACCAGCTCATATTTAAATAGGCAGCATTCGGTAACGCTTGACCCATAATATTTTCTAATGACTCGAAAGTTAAAGTAACTTCATTTTGCGTTGCAGATTGGAAGAAAGTAGCTAACGGGATGTACTTTTTCTCCATCTTTTTTGACATTTTATTCATCTTCTCCTCACTAATAATACACACGAGTTTTATAATATCATATTTATAGCATGTAACGAAATAATTGAAACTGTGGAATTCGACATTTTTCGACGAATTTTTGGCTAAATATTGACAAGTAATAACACACGTGTTGATTAGTGAAATTCACGTATCACTTTCTTGATAAATGAATCGAGCTGAGGTCAGAATTTCTTCCACATACGTTTGCCATTGTTGATCGAGCGCTTGCCAAAGAAACAGACGTGTAAATC
>JAXJTE010000008.1:0-11439 GCA_036309765.1 Caryophanon sp.
CGTTCGCTCGTCAAACATGCAAATAACACTTGTAATACTTTTTCCATTTCTTGTCTCATCAAAAAACTCCTTTTAAAAGGCGCGTTGAACGATCCTTTTAAAAGAAGTATATCAATTTTCTTAAGTTGACAGCTATGGGCTCAAGCCACGCCCCAGGAACGCGAGCCGAATGAAGCGAACACGAAATAACACGACATCATACAAAACAAGCCTGTTTGTTCACGCAGGCTTGTTTTCATTTGCCCGACACTTTAATTTCCACATTGACAGTGGTAAAATGAACAAAGTTAAACGGTCCGTGCCAAAAAGACATGAGACATATTAGGAGGATTTAACATGACGAAAAAAGTTCGCGTTCGTTATGCGCCATCACCAACAGGCTTTTTACACATCGGTGGCGCACGTACAGCGTTATTCAATTATTTATATGCAAAGCACAACGGTGGCGATTTCGTCGTTCGTATTGAAGATACTGACATCGAGCGTAACGTTGAAGGCGGCGAAGCATCACAGCTAGATAACTTACGTTGGTTAGGCATTATTCCAGACGAATCAGTAGACATCGGTGGACCATACGCACCGTACCGCCAAATGGAGCGTTTAGACATTTACAAAGAGCACGCTGACAAAATGCTAGCAGCTGGTCAAGCGTACAAATGCTTCTGTTCTTCAGAAAAATTAGAAGCGTCACGCGAAGCACAAAAAGCATCAGGCGTAGCAGCACCGACATATGACGGAACTTGCCGCAATTTATCTGCTGAAGAAGTAGCAGCGAAGGAAGCAGCAGGCGAAGCGTACACAATTCGTATGGCTGTACCTGAAAACGTAACGTACAGCTTCACAGACTTAGTACGTGGCGACGTAACATTCGAATCAAAAGACGTTGGTGACTGGGTTCTTGTAAAAGCAAACGGCATTCCGACGTACAACTATGCGGTAGTATTAGATGATCACTTCATGGACATTACACACGTATTCCGTGGTGAAGAGCATTTATCAAACACGCCGAAACAAATGATGATCTTTGATGCATTCGGTTGGGAATACCCACAATACGGTCACATGACATTAATCGTCAACGAAGACCGCAAAAAATTATCAAAACGCGACGAAACAATTATCCAATTCGTAGCGCAATATAAAGACTTAGGCTATTTACCAGAAGCGATGTTCAACTTCTTCGCATTACTTGGCTGGTCTCCAGAGGGTGAAGAAGAAACATTCTCTCACGACGAGCTAGTGAAGCTATTTGATGAGAAGCGTTTATCAAAATCACCATCAATGTTCGACAAAGTGAAATTAACGTGGATGAACAACCAATACATTAAAACGTTAGCTCGTGAGGATGTAGTGGCATTAGCGTTACCACATTTACAAAAAGCAGGCTTAGTGCCAGCAGAGCCAACAGAAGCAGAAGCGGCATGGGCAGCTGAATTAATCGGTCTTTACCATGAGCAAATGAGCTTCGGCGCTGAAATCGTTGAGCTATCAAGCTTATTCTTTAAGGAAGAGCTAGAGTACGACGAAGAAGCAACAGAAGTGTTAGCAGGTGAGCTAGTGCCTACTGTGATGGCAGCGTTCAAAACTCAACTTGAAGCGTTAGAAGCATTCGATGCAGCATCAATTAAAGCAGCGATCAAAGCAGTTCAAAAAGAGACAGGCGCAAAAGGGAAAAATTTATTCATGCCAATTCGTGTCGTAACGACTGGTCAAACGCACGGTCCAGAGCTAGCGGACGCAATTAGCTTAATCGGCAAAGAAAAAGTGATTGCACGCGTGGCAAAATTCGCAAACTAATTGTACAATGAACGTAAAGCGTAGACGGGGAGAAGTATGTTTTACACGCTCAACTAGAGATGGTCATCTTGGCTGGAAATGACCTGAGCCACTGTGTTACAGAAATGCACCTCGGAGCGTCCTGCCGAATTTAGTAGGCAGGAACGACTTGTCCTCGTTACCGGACGTTTTGAGTGGGAGCCAATGTGCTTCAACCAGAGTGGAACCACGTAGCTACTGCGTCTCTGTCTATATACGGACAGAGGCGCTTTTTTGTTGCTTGAAGACAAGAGCAATGAATGATACGCGCATCAGTTGCATTTCACGTATAGACTCGCCACTCGTTTCAAGCGGCTACATTGATTATTTCGGTTGAATCTCAGCATTGAAATGAACTGAAATGTTGTAGCATAGTGGCAGTGCGCGTGCGGCGAGATTCCTAGGGGAAAAGCTCGTGCCTCAAGACCCCACAGCGAAGCGAGGAGGCTTGAGCCGAGCCCCAGGAAAGCGAGCCGCACGCGCAACGCCAATTTACACACAAGTCCATTCGCTTTTTTATAAAAACTCACCAAACAAAGGAGAAATTCAAGATGAGCATTCAAATTTTCAACACATTAACACGCGAAAAAGAAGCATTCGTGCCAATTGAAGAAGGCAAAGTAAAAATGTATGTATGCGGACCGACTGTATACAACTACATCCACATCGGTAACGCACGCCCGGTTATCGTGTACGACACAGTGCGCCGCTACTTACAATACAAAGGCTTTGACGTAACGTACGTATCAAACTTCACAGACGTGGACGACAAAATCATTAAAGCAGCGAACGAATTAGGCGAGGAGACGTCTGAATTAACAGAGCGTTTCATTGCCGCATACTTTGAGGACATTACGGATTTAGGCTGCAAAAAAGCAGACGCACACCCGAAAGTAACGGAGCATATGCAAGACATCATCGACTTCATCGCCGTGTTAATCGACAAAGGCTATGCGTACGAATCACAAGGCGATGTATATTACCGCACGCGTAAGTTCGATGGCTACGGCAAGCTGTCTCACCAAAACATCGATGACTTAAAAGTTGGCGCACGTATCGAAGCGGGCGAGAAGAAGGAAGACCCGCTTGATTTCGCATTATGGAAAGCAGCGAAGCCAGGCGAAGTGCACTGGACATCGCCGTGGGGAGAAGGTCGTCCAGGCTGGCATATTGAGTGTTCTGTTATGGCACGCGAGCATTTAGGTGATACAATCGACATTCACGCTGGTGGGCAAGATTTAACATTCCCTCACCACGAGAACGAAATTGCACAATCAGAGGCGCACAACGACAAAACGTTTGCGAACTACTGGATGCATAACGGCTACATTAATATCGACAACGAAAAAATGTCAAAATCACTTGGCAACTTTATTTTAGTAAACGACATTAAAAAGCAAATCGACCCACAAGTGCTGCGCTTCTTCATGTTATCAGTGCATTACCGCTACCCAATCAACTTCGCAAAAGACTTAGTCGAAAGTGCAGCGAATGGCTTAGAGCGTCTGCGTACATCGTTTAACAACACGAAGCACCGTTTATCGGTAACAGCAGAGCTAGGTGATGCAAGCGACGAATGGTTAACGAAGATTGAAGCGGTGCGCGTTGCATTTGAAACGTCAATGGACGACGACTTCAACACAGCAAACGCCATTTCGCAGCTATTTGAATTATCACATGTGGCGAACGTTTACTTAAACGAGGCAAACACGACGACGACAGTATTAAATGCGCTACTGGATGCATTTACAAAGCTAGGTGACGTACTCGGCTTCGTATTTGAGCAAAAGGAAGAGCTACTGGATGCAGAAATCGATGCGTTATTAGAGGAGCGTATTCAAGCGCGTAAAGATCGCAACTTTACACGTGGAGACGAAATTCGTGACATGCTTCAAAACATGGGCATTATTTTAGAGGATACGCGTCAAGGAACACGCTGGAAACGAGGCTAATTCAGATGAACACACTTCGCAACGAAGATATTAAACTACTGAATGCATTAGCACTTGCATACATGGGCGACGCTGTTTTAGAGCAGCGCGTTCGTGAGTATTTGTTACGTAAAGGTGGCGTGCGTCCAAATACACTTCATAAAGCAGCGACGCAATACGTTTCTGCTAAAGCGCAATCTCTTATTGTGTTACGTATGCTTGAAGAAGGGTATTTAACAGAAGAAGAGCAGGCGGTATTTCGACGTGGACGCAACGCAAAATCGGGCTCGGTGCCAAAAAACACCGACGTCCGCACGTACCGCAACAGCTCAGGCTTTGAAGCGGTACTTGGCTATTTATTTTTATTAGAGCAACACGAGCGAGCGCATGAAATTATTACGTATGCAATCGACATCGTGGAGCAATCGAGAGGAGTGTAGGCATGGCAGAACGACGACAACAAAAAGATCGTAAGCCCCGTGACTTTAAAGCGCGCGACCAAAAGAGCCGCAATTTTAAAGCACCAGAGAAAAAGCAACAACCAGAAGTAATAGAAGCACCACAGCCACAAGAAGAAATCGTAGGTGAAATGATCGCTGGGAAAAACCCTGTCCTTGAAGCACTTCGCTCAGGTCGTGAAATTAATAAATTATTTATCGCTGAAGGCGTAAAGAAAACAGGCGTGCAGGAGCTGATGGATTTAGCAAAAGAGCGCGGCGTCCTTGTACAATTCGTACCGAAGCAAAAAATCGATAAATTAGCTGAAAACCACCAAGGCATCGTAGCAGCAGTAGCGGCATACGATTACGCGGAGCTTGAAGATTTATTCGAAGTAGCCAAAGCAAAAAATGAAGATCCGTTCTTCTTAATTTTAGATGAGCTAGAAGACCCGCACAATTTAGGCTCGATTATGCGTACAGCTGATGCGATTGGCGTGCATGGTATCATCATTCCGAAGCGCCGCGCAGTTGGTTTAACAGCAGTCGTTGCAAAAGCGTCAACAGGTGCGATTGAGCATGTGCCTGTTGTACGAGTGACGAACTTAGCGCAAACAGTTGATGAGTTAAAAGAACGTGGCGTATGGATTGCTGGTACAGACGCTAAAGGTTCTGCCGATTATCGTAAAATGGATGCAACACTTCCACTAGCCGTGATTATCGGTAGTGAAGGAAAAGGCATGGCGCGTTTACTGCGTGACAAGTGTGACTTCCTTTACCACTTACCGATGATTGGGCACGTAACGTCGCTAAACGCATCGGTTGCCGCAGCGTTACTTATGTACGAAGTGTATCGCAAGCGTCAAGAAGCATAATTGAAAAAACATATTTTGCTTGTAGATGGCTATAATATGATTGGTCACTGGCCGGAGCTACGCAAACTGCGAGATGATAACTTAGAGGATGCTCGCGACCGTTTAATCGAGCTGCTTGCGGAATATAAGGCGCAAAAAGGATGGGACGTAAAGCTCGTCTTTGATGCGCACTTTGCTCCGGGCGTGAAGCAAACATATAACCAGCACAATTTAGAAGTAATCTACACAGCTACGAAGGAAACGGCCGATGAATGCATTGAACGATTAACGCATGAGCTGCGCGGTCGCCATACGCAAATTATCGTAGCGACATCCGACATGACCGAGCAAAACGTCGTGTTTGGCTTAGGTGCAGCACGCATGCCAGCGAGTGAGCTAGCAGTGGAATTAAATATCGTCCAAAAGCGCATTAATCAGCTAGCAAAGCGCACGCAAACACGTCGCTCACCAAACCGCATCGAGCCGCGACCAGACGTAGCTCGCAAGCTTGAGCAAATGCGCCGCGGCTTGAAAGAGTAATTGACTTATATTTTCCAATTTGTTTATACTAGTTCTAAAAAATTCCGGTGTAGCAGAGGTGAGGTCGTTGATTAAAAGTAATTCCGTAGAAGTAATCGCAGGCTTTGAACATTTAACAGACGAGGAGTTGCTGACGCTGATCCATATTGGCAATGCGGACGCGCTCGACTATTTAATCACGAAATACCGCCTATTCGTGAAAGCAAAGGCGAGAACATATTTTTTAATCGGCGCAGACAAAGAAGACATCATCCAAGAAGGCATGATTGGATTATATAAGGCAGTGCGCGATTTTCGCGGCGACAAGCTATCGTCATTTAAAGCATTCGCGGAGCTATGTATTACACGCCAAATCATTACAGCGATTAAGACGGCAACAAGACAGAAGCACATGCCGCTAAACTCGTACATTTCACTCGATAAACCGGTGTATGATGAAGAATCAGACCGCACATTGCTTGATATGATTACGAGCGAGGTTAGTGAAAGCCCAGAGGATGTCATCATTTTGCAAGAGGAGTACGTCCAACTTGAAAAGAAGATGAACGAAGTGTTAAGCGAACTCGAACGCCAAGTGTTAGCGCGTTATTTAGATGGGCAATCATATAATGAAATTTCAGAGCAGTTGAACCGGCACGTAAAATCAATCGACAATGCGCTGCAACGCGTGAAACGTAAGTTGGAGAGACATTTGGGCGTTTAAAAGCTGTCGGCGAGTTGTTGACAGCATATAATTTAGGTGATAGTCTTTAAAAGACAAAATGCCAAAAAAGGTGATAAGATGGCTAACAAAGTCGTGCTTTGCTGTGAAAAATGTGGCTCACGTAATTACACATTGCCAAAGAAGAGCGATGTCGCAACACGCTTAGAGCTTAAAAAGTTTTGTTCACGTTGCAATGAGCACACAATTCATAAAGAGACAATTTAATTACAATGTGATAGCAATATAGAAGAATTAGTTATTCGGAGGTTAAGCTGCATGAATAAAGTTACGAGTTTTTTCCGTGACGTGTTTTCAGAAATGCGCAAAACAAGCTGGCCAAAAAGTAAAGAGCTAACGAAGTATACAATTGTCGTAACATCTACGGTAATTATTATGGCTTTATTCTTTTTAGTTGTCGATTATGGCATTTCAGAATTATTCCGTTGGTATTTGGATTTATAATTAGTACAGCATTCATATGTGTCG
The DNA here is from genome assembly GCA_036309765.1 of Caryophanon sp. GTDB lineage: Bacteria > Bacillota > Bacilli > Bacillales_A > Planococcaceae > Caryophanon. Next base: position 6,767 of record JAXJTE010000008.1, read on the forward strand.
AAAATAGCCCGTCATTGTTAAAACAACGGGTTTTTTCATTTGCTCGTGAATAAATAAAAAAACAGATGCATCTTGCGTATGTTTTGAATTTGCGTAAAAGTCGAGAGTTCTCGATGATTTTGTAAGGGAGGGACGGACGACTAAGTCCTACTGATTATGGAAAAACAATGGTATGTAGTGCATACGTACTCAGGTTATGAAAACCGAGTAAAAGCAAATTTAGAAAAACGTGTTGAAACGATGGGCATGGAAGATAAAATTTTCCGCGTAATCGTACCAGAACACGAAGAAACTGATTTAAAAGACGGGAAAAAACGCTCAGTTATGCGTAAAATCTTCCCTGGTTACGTTTTAGTTGAAATCATTATGACAGACGACTCTTGGTATGTTGTACGTAACACACCAGGCGTAACAGGCTTCATCGGTTCTTCAGGTGGCGGAGCAAAGCCAACACCTTTATTACCAGAAGAAGTAGAACGTTTACTAGCGCAAGTTGGTATGACGACGCAAGCAATTGGTGAAGTTGAAATTTCTGCTGGCGATGTAGTGGAAGTTTTAGATGGACCGTTTGCGCATTTCCAAGGTCGTGTAGAAGCAGTCGACGTACAAAATGGGCTGTTAACGGTAACGATCGACATGTTCGGCCGCCAAACAGAAGTAGAACTAGATTTCGCGGAAGTTCAAAAAATTTAGTAAATAATAGTGCTTGCTAATAGCGTTTAAAAGTGATATCATTTCAAAGGTCAGACTGTATTATGTAAGTAATATCAGTTATCGACATCCAATGATAATTTTAATGTTATCGGCAAATTAGCTGACGAACAGATATTTGAGTGGGAGGGGCAACCCTATTACCACATCACGGACTTAAGGAGGTGTGTCTCGTGGCTAAAAAAGTTATTAAAGTTGTAAAACTTCAAATCCCTGCTGGTAAAGCAAATCCAGCTCCACCGGTTGGTCCTGCATTAGGTCAAGCTGGTGTTAACATCATGGGCTTCTGTAAAGAATTCAACGCTCGTACTGCGGACCAAGCTGGTTTAATTATTCCAGTAGAAATTTCAGTATTCGAGGACCGTTCATTCACTTTCATTACGAAAACTCCACCCGCTGCAGTACTACTTAAAGTAGCTGCTGGTATCCAATCTGGATCTGGTGAACCAAACCGTACGAAAGTTGCAACGGTTAAACGTGATAAAGTTCGCGAAATCGCGGAACAAAAAATGCCAGACCTAAACGCTGCATCTGTAGAAGCTGCAATGTTAATGGTTGAAGGTACTGCACGAAGCATGGGTATCGTTATCGAAGACTAATCCCATCTTTACTTGATGATGTATTTTGTTTTTGGAGGTTGCTGCATTCATAATATTGTGAGTGCGCAACCTTTATTCGTGGGAGGATTATCCGTTATAACCACAATCAAGGAGGAAATTAACAATGGCTAAAAAAGGTAAAAAGTTACAAGACGCTGCTAAATTAGTAGATCGTTCTAAATTATACGCTGCTGCAGAAGCAATCGCTCTTGCACAACAAACAAGCACAGTTAACTTCGACGCTACAGTAGAAGTTGCTTTCAAATTAGGTATCGATACTCGTAAAAATGACCAACAAATCCGTGGCGCAGTAGTGCTTCCAAACGGTACTGGTAAAACTCAACGCGTATTAGTATTCGCTAAAGGCGAAAAAGCAAAAGAAGCAGAAGCTGCTGGTGCTGATTTCGTAGGCGATGCAGACTACATCACTAAAATCCAACAAGGTTGGTTTGACTTTGATGTAATCGTTGCAACTCCAGACATGATGGGTGAAGTTGGTAAAATCGGTCGCGTATTAGGACCAAAAGGTTTAATGCCAAACCCTAAAACTGGTACAGTTACTTTTGACGTAACAAAAGCAATCAACGAAATTAAAGCTGGTAAAGTTGAATACCGCGCTGAAAAAGCTGGTATCATCCACGCACCAATCGGTAAAGTTTCATTTGAAACTGAAAAATTAGTTGAAAACTTCTTAGCAGTATACGACGTAGTAGCTAAAGCTAAACCAGCTGCTGCAAAAGGTACTTACATGAAGTCAGTAAACGTAACAACTACAATGGGTCCTGCAATCAAAATCGACGCATCTGCAGTTAAATAATTTTAAGTTACTTGGAAATATTTATTGACAACACTTCTCTTACTTGATAAGATGGATGCTGTTGTGAATCATCCATTTGTACCGTAGACAGTAGGAGTGACTTGTCACTTAATGATCCTACCGAGGACATCGGAATTCGGATTCTTTTTAAGATGATGACTTTCAGCCTCTATGTCTACCTTGATATAGAGGCTTTACTTTTGTCGGTATAAATGACCCATTCTAATAGGAGGTGTCATCCAGATGAACAAACCAATCATTGAAGCTAAACAAAATTTAGTACAAGATATCGCTGGTAAGTTCCAAGCTGCTGCATCAGTAGTAGTAGTTGACTACCGTGGTTTAACTGTAGGTCAAGTTACAGAACTACGTAAGCAATTACGCGAAGCTGGTGTAGAATTCAAAGTATACAAAAATACTTTAGTTCGCCGTGCTACTGAACAAGCTGGCTTTGAAGCAATCAACGAAGTTTTAACTGGTCCAAACGCAATTGCATTCTCTAACGAGGACGTAGTAGCTCCAGCTAAAATTATCAACGATTTCGCTAAAAAGAACGAAGCTTTAGAAATTAAAGCTGGTATCATCGAAGGTAACGTATCTTCAGCTGAAGACATTAAAGCACTTGCAGAACTTCCATCACGCGAAGGTCTATTATCAATGCTTTTATCAGTTCTTCAAGCTCCAGTGCGCAACTTCGCACTTGCAACAAAAGCTGTTGCAGAACAAAAAGAAGAACAAGGCGCTTAATCGCAACTTTTCTTCAAAAATCGGCTTAACGGCCTAAAAAACTAATATTATATTCCATAGGAGGAAATTAAAATGAACAAAGATCAAATCTTAGAAGCTATCAAAGTAATGACAGTTCTAGAATTAAACGACTTAGTAAAAGCAATCGAAGAAGAATTCGGTGTAACAGCTGCTGCTCCAGTAGCAGTAGTTGCTGGCGGTGCTGCTGCAGCTGAAGAACAAACTGAGTTTGACGTAGTATTAGCATCTGCTGGTGCAGAAAAAATCAAAGTAATCAAAGCTGTACGTGAAATCACTGGCTTAGGTTTAAAAGAAGCTAAAGAAGTAGTAGATAACGCTCCTAAAGCACTTAAAGAAGGCGTATCTAAAGACGAAGCTGAAGAAATCAAAGCTAAACTTGAAGAAGTTGGCGCAGTAGTAGAAGTTAAATAATTTTTATTTAACAGCTTACTTTTATATGAAAAGCTCGTCTCTTATTGACGAGCTTTTCTTTTTGTAGAACTTGCTAAAAAAGGCAGAATTCCATACAACTAGTATGAAATTCTGCCTTTTTTTATGAAGTACTGCTCTCTTTTCTTTATTTAAAGTAATGTATTGTGTTTTAAAAATGTTCCACGTGAAAAAATGAGTTTCATCAAGGAGGCGACGATTATGTCACAACATTATTATTCGAATAAGCCTCAAACGGAAAGTAAGCCGAATAAATTTAACTTCACATTGCTAGGTCATACGTTTACATTTACGACAGATGCGGGTGTATTTAGTAAAAGCGAAGTAGATTTTGGCTCCCGTGTGTTAATTGATGCATTTGCCATGCCAGACGTAGAAGGTCCAATTTTCGATGTCGGCTGCGGTTACGGTCCGATTGGTTTATCGATTGCTCATAAGTATCCAGAACGTATTGTACATATGATGGATATTAATGAACGTGCAGTAGGTTTATCTCGTACGAACGCACAGTTAAACGGGGTTCAAAATGTACGAATTTTTGAAAGTAATGGTTTGCAGGCTTGTACTGAGCAAGATGCAGCAGCAATTTTAACGAACCCGCCAATTCGCGCGGGAAAAGAGACGATTTTCCGCTTCTATGACGAAGCATATGACAAGCTACGTGCAAGTGGTGAACTGTGGATTGTAATCCAAAAGAAGCAGGGCGCACCGTCGACGATTGCGCATTTAGAGGAAAAATTTGCGGAAGTTGAAGTCGTAGAAAAGAAAAAAGGCTACTGGATCGTCCGAGCGATTAAGTAACCTGGGTCTGTAGAAAATATTGACTTGACAAAATGGCTATGATATTATAATAAAATGCAAAATATTATTTTGCGGTCGTATGCCCATTTATAAAAAAAGTCAGTTTTTAAGGCATACGTGCCAGCACAAGTTTAGTAAAACCAAAATGAGTTAACATTTAATGTACTCGTTTTCTTTTTTGTCTTTCGAAATCATACACTATTTGTAGGATTTTGCAAAGACCTATTATCGCTTTATTGAGGGGTGAATGAGTTGACAGGTCAACTAGTTCAGTACGGAAAACACCGTGAGCGTAGAAGTTACGCACGAATTAAAGAGGTGGCACAGCTTCCTAATCTGATTGAGATTCAAACAGCATCTTATGACTGGTTCCTTAAAGAAGGTTTACTAGAAATGTTCAAAGACATTTCTCCGATCGAAGACTTCGCGGGTAAATTATCTTTAGAGTTCATTGATTATAAGCTGGGCGAACCAAAGTACGATGTAGATGAATGTAAAGAACGTGACGCAACGTATGCTGCGCCTTTACGTGTTACAGTACGACTTAC
>JAXJTE010000009.1:0-14702 GCA_036309765.1 Caryophanon sp.
GATTGGCATTGTCCACTCGTCGTGCGTGCTCCGTTTGGTGGTGGCGTTCACGGTGCGCTTTATCACTCGCAGTCTGTTGAGGCACTATTTGCGAACACGCCCGGCTTAAAAATTGTCATCCCGTCGACGCCGTATGACGCAAAAGGGTTGCTTAAGGCGGCCATTCGTGATGATGATCCGGTACTGTTTTTTGAGCATAAGCGTGCGTACCGTTTATTAAAAGGGGAAGTGCCAGACGAAGATTATACAATTCCAATTGGCAAGGCGGATGTAAAGCGTGAAGGAAGCGACATTACCGTTATTACGTACGGGCTTTGTGTGCATTTTGCATTGCAGGCGGCAGACCGACTAAAAAGCGACGGCATTGAAGCGCATATTGTCGATTTACGCACCGTGTATCCGCTTGACAAGGAAGCGATTATTGAAGCGGCACGTAAAACGGGGAAAGTATTGCTCGTAACAGAGGACAATAAAGAGGGCAGCATTTTAAGCGAAGTGGCGGCCATTATCGGGGAGCATTGCTTATTTGATTTAGATGCGCCGATTATGCGTTTAGCTGGCCCCGACGTACCGGCGATGCCATATGCGCCGACGATGGAGAAATTCTTTATGATGAACCCACAAAAAATAGAGCGTGCGATGCGAGAGCTTGCCGCATTTTAAGCGAGGTGTTGGAGGATGGAGAAAATTACGATGCCACAGCTAGGCGAAAGTGTCACAGAAGGAACGATTGAACGCTGGATTGTTGCACCGGGTGAGCGTGTGGAAAAATACGACCCAATTGCGGAAGTGCAAACGGATAAAGTGCTTGCGGAAGTGCCGAGTTCATACAGCGGCATTATGGGTGAGCAGCTTGCACAAATAGGCGATACGATTCCAGTCGGTGACGTCATTTGTATGATCGACACAGGCGATGCGCCAACTGTGCAACAAACAATAGAAGAAACTTCACAAAAACAAGACAGTGCGATGCCAAAAGCACGCTATTCACCTGTTGTCATGCGTCTTGCGAGTGAGCATCATATTGATTTACAGCGCATGGAAGGAAGCGGAGCAGGTGGCCGTATTACGCGTAAGGACATCGAGGCACTTATTGCAGCAGGAGGACAGCAACATGAAGTCGCAGTAGAAGCACCGCAGCCAAAAGTGGAGGAGACGCTGCAAGCAGAGCGTAAAAAGCCTGTGACGAAGAAGCGCCAAGAAAACGGTGATACGCTCATTCCAGTAAGCAGTGTGCGCCGCGTCATTGCCGAAAAAATGACGCGCAGCTTGCATGAAATTCCACACGCATGGATGGCGATTGAGGTGGACGTCACGGACATGGTGAAGTACCGCAATAGCGTGAAGGATATGTTTTATGAAAAGGAAGGCTTTAAGCTAACATATTTCCCGTTCTTTATCGAGGCGATTGCGAAGGCGCTGAAAAAATTCCCGCTATTAAACAGCACATGGGAGGGCGATTACATTCGTCAGCATAAGGACGTACACATTTCGATTGCCGTCGCGGTTGAGGACGCGCTGTACGTTCCTGTTATTCGACATGCCGACGATTATTCGGTGCGTGGATTAGCGAAGCAAATTAATCGCCTCGCTACGTCGGTACGTGAAGGCACGATGACGATGGAGCAAATGCAAGGTGGTACGTTTACGATTAATAATACCGGCGCATTCGGCTCGATTTTATCAAAGGGCATCATCAATCATCCACAAGCTGCTATAATACAGGTTGAATCAATTGTTCAAAAACCGGTATTCATAGAAGAAAATGTATTAGCAGGGCGTCATATTGCAAATTTATGTATTTCAATTGACCACAGAATTTTAGATGGTTTAATTTGCGGTAAATTCCTACAGCATGTGAAGTTTTTACTCGAAAATTTCGAAAAAAGGCAGATGTCAGTCGACTGAAATGAAGCGAAACCTTATGAAATATAAGGTTTCGCTAATTTTTTTCTTTGAACTCGCGCATTTATGTTATAGAATAGGAAACAGAAACATCTAAGGGGGGAAAGCTTGTATAGCGTCCACTATGGCAAATACGATGAAAAACATTGAATTCAATCCTGCTTCTTACTCACAATGGCAAGATGCAGCTGTGAAAGCTTTAAAGGGGAAACCATTTGAATCACTTTTCACAAAAACAGCAGAAGGTATCACTCTTGAGCCGCTGTATACACAGCAAATGTTAGTTGATCAATTAGGAGATCAATTACAAAAGCAAGTCGCTACAATTCGTAGCAATGAATACTCTCAACAGTTCACTGTTGCACAACAAGCTTACGGAGATACAGCAGAGCAGTTCTTCGCAAATGTAGAGGAATCATTACAACGTGGAAACGAAGCGGTAACAATTGATAGCCGTGTGAACTTCACTTGGGACGAGGCTGCGTTAACAAAAGTAGCGTCTTATTTAACTGAATATTCATTTAAACTGATTGTTCAAGGTCAAGATGACGTATTATTAAAAGCGTTTGATTATATCGCAGAGGACAAGGCTTCTCAAGTAGAAGGCTTTATTATTTCTTCTAAAACGGTAACGCTTTCAAAGTTCGGAAAAGTTCGAACATATTGCGCAGATGCTGCAGCCGTACATAACAACGGTGCAACAGCTGTTCAAGAATTAGCGTTTGCTTTAGCATCGGCAGCTAAATTTGCAAACGAAGAAGAATCATTTGACGCATTCGCAGCGAAGTTTTTCGTAAACTTTGCCGTTGATACGCAGTTCTTCATGGAAGTTGCGAAGTTACGCGCATTTAAAGTGTTATGGCAAGCATTCACTGCTGCATATGGCAAAGAAGTAGCGGTACCAGTTGTTGCAGAAACATCAATCCGCAGCTTCTCAAAATACGATGTGTACGTAAACTTATTACGTGCTGGCAACGAAACGTTATCAGCAGCAATCGGTGGTGTAGACGTATTCACAGTTCACCCACACGACGTATTAAGCAAGCCAACTGAGCAATCAATTCGTATCGCTCGTAACGTTCAATTAGTCATTACAGAAGAAGCACACGTATTAAAAGTACAAGACCCAGCTGGTGGCTCATACTTCGTAGAGAGCTTAACGAACGCACTTGTAAAAGATGCATGGGCATACTTCTTACAAATTGAAGAAGCGGGTGGCATCGACGAGTTCGCGTCACAATTTGAAGCGGACGTAGAAGAAGCTTACAACGCGCGCGTAAAAGCAACGCAAACACGTAAGCAATCATTAATCGGTACAAACATTTACGCAAACTCAGAAGACGTTGTTGCTACAGAAGAAAACGTTCAATTTGCAGATGTTAAACGTATCGCAGCACCGTTTGAAGCATTACGTGCAGAAGCAACTGCAGCAAATGCAAAAGCAGCAATTTTATCATTCGGTGAGTTAAAGAAAGTAAAACCACGCGCAGACTTCGTGTCAGGCGTATTAAATACAGTTGGCATCGTTGCAGAACAGCCAGCACCATTTGCAACAGTGGAAGAAGCACAAGCATTTTTAGCACAAACAAATGCATCTTACATCGTTGTGGCAGGAACAGATGATGACGTAAAAGCAAACATCGCAGCGATTTTAACAGCGAAAAAAGCAGGTCAAATTGTAGACGTCGCTGGTCGTTTCAAAGAAGACGAAGAAGCATTTGCACAAGCAGGTGTTGATGGTTACGTCTTTGGTGGTCAAAACATTATCGAAAAACTACAAGGCGTGTTAACAGCAATGAAGGAGGGTCAGCGATGAGCAAGGCAAATTTTAACGCAATCGCAATTGAAGATGTATTAGCACAACAAAACGCAGAAGCTTCAAGCACATTTTTAACGAATGAAGGCATTGAAGTGAAAAACGTTTATAATGCACAAGATACAGAAGGGCTAAATCACTTAAATGACGTAGCAGGTATTGCACCGAATACGCGTGGCCCATACCCAACAATGTATGTAGCGCGTCCTTGGACAGTACGTCAATACGCTGGTTTCTCTACAGCAGAAGAATCAAACGCTTTCTACAAGCGTAACTTAGCAATGGGTCAAAAAGGTTTATCGGTAGCGTTTGACTTAGCGACACACCGCGGCTATGACTCAGATCACGAGCGCGTAAAAGGTGACGTAGGTAAAGCAGGCGTTGCAATTGATTCAGTAGAAGATATGAAAATTTTATTTGACTCAATTCCACTTGACCAAATGTCTGTATCGATGACGATGAACGGTGCGGTATTACCAATCCTAGCATTCTACATCGTTGCAGCTGAGGAGCAAGGGGTGACACCAGATTTATTAGCTGGTACGATCCAAAACGACATTTTAAAAGAGTACATGGTACGTAACACTTACATTTACCCACCAGCAATGTCGATGAAAATTATTGCAGACATTTTCGAATTTACAGCGAAATTCATGCCGAAATTTAACTCGATTTCAATTTCTGGTTACCATATTCAAGAAGCGGGTGCAACAAACGACATCGAGCTTGCTTACACGTTAGCTGACGGTCTTGAATACGTACGTACTGGTTTAGCAGCTGGTATCGACATCGATTCATTCGCACCACGTTTATCGTTCTTCTGGGCAATCGGTATGAACTACTACATGGAAGTAGCAAAAATGCGTGCAGCACGCCGTATTTGGGCTCAAATGATGTCAACGTTCAACCCGAAAAACGACAAAACATTAGCATTACGTACACACTCACAAACGTCTGGTTGGTCATTAACAGAGCAAGATCCATTCAACAACGTAACGCGTACTTTAGTAGAAGCAAACGCTGCAGCAATGGGTCATACGCAATCACTTCACACAAACGCATTAGACGAAGCGATCGCGTTACCGACAGACTTCTCAGCTCGTATTGCGCGTAATACGCAATTATTCTTACAAGAAGAAACAGGCATGACAAAAGTAATCGATCCATGGGGCGGTTCTTACTACGTTGAGAAATTAACGGATGAGTTAACGGAAAAAGCATGGGCATTAATCGAAGAAATTGAAGAGCTTGGTGGTATGGCAAAAGCGATCGAAACAGGCTTACCGAAAATGAAAGTTGAAGAAGCAGCGGCAAAACGTCAAGCGAAAATCGACTCAAAAGCAGAAGTAATTGTTGGTGTAAACAAATACCGTCTAGCAGAAGAGGATCCAATCGATATTTTAGACATTGACAACGCGCTTGTTCGTGAGCAGCAAATCCAACGCCTTGAGAAGATGAAAGCAGAGCGTAACGAAGAGGAAGTTCAAAAGCATTTAGCACGCTTAACAAAAGCTGCTCAAGATGGCTCAGAAAACTTACTTGCAGTTGCGGTTGACGCAGCTCGTGCTCGTGCATCACTTGGTGAAATTTCAGACGCAATCGAAGTTGTATCTGGTCGCCATAAAGCAGTAATTCGTTCAATTTCTGGCGTATACTCTTCAAACTACGCAGAAAACGATCAAATTGCAGAAGTACAACAAATGACGAACGAATTCTTAGAAAACGAAGGTCGTCGTCCACGTATTTTAGTGGCGAAAATGGGTCAAGACGGTCATGACCGCGGTGCGAAAGTTGTTGCAACTGCGTATGCGGATATGGGCTTTGACGTAGATATTTCTCCATTATTCATGACGCCGGCTGAAACAGCGCAAATGGCTGTTGAAAATGACGTGCATGTTGTCGGTGTATCTTCACTTGCAGCAGGTCACAAAACATTAGTACCTGAATTACGTGACGAACTGAAAAAATTAGGTCGCGAAGATATTATTATCGTTTGCGGCGGCGTTATCCCAGCGCAAGATTACGACTTCTTATACAAAAACGGTGCTTCTGCGATCTTTGGTCCAGGTACTGTATTACCAGTAGCGTCTCAAAAATTAATCGAGATTATTTATGAGCGCCTAGGTTACGAGGAAGAAACGAAGTAATGCAGCAAAAAGACACTGCACTTCACGTGATGAAGGGTGTTGGCCGAAACCATGATGGCTTAAGCGAAACACCTCGTCGCACCTTCAAAAAGAAGAAACAAACACCGCTCGATTTAGAGCATTTAGCAACGCAAATTCGTGTAGGCTCACGTTTAGAGCTTTCTCGCGGCATTACGCTCGTAGAAAGCTCAAACTTAGAACACCGCGCACAAGCACAGCAATTATTGCAAGAGCTATTACCTGACACTGGGAAGTCGATTCGCATCGGCATTACCGGTGTACCAGGTGCCGGCAAAAGCTCGTTTATCGAGGCGTTCGGTACAATGCTTGCAAAATTGGGGAAAAAGGTTGCAGTACTAGCAATCGACCCAAGTTCATCGCTGTCTGGTGGTAGTATTTTAGGCGATAAAACGCGTATGGAAGAGCTTGTCAAGCAGCCAAATGCGTTCGTTCGTCCATCTCCTACAGCTGGTACACTCGGTGGGGTGCATAAAAAAACGCGTGAAACGATGCTTCTTTGTGAGGCAGCGGGCTATGATGTCATTTTAATTGAGACAGTCGGTGTTGGGCAAAGTGAAACGTACGTGCGTGGCATGGTAGACTTCTTCTTATTACTTGTATTAACAGGTGCAGGAGATGAGCTACAAGGGATGAAGAAGGGCATTATGGAGCTTGCCGATACAATTATCGTGCATAAAGCAGACGGCGATAACGCACGTACTGCAAAGCGCACGATGCAGGAGTATAAGCAAATTCTCCACTTCCTTCAGCCGGCGACGCAAGGTTGGATTACGCGTGCTTTAACCGTTTCTTCATTGGAGAAAAAAGGTTTAGACAATGTTTGGGATACGATTAATGAGTTCGTGCAAACAGGACAAGACAACAATGTATTCGATCAACGTCGGAACGAGCAAACACGCGATTGGTTCCGCACGATGATTACGGATCATTTAATTGATACATTTTATGGCAATCCACAAAACAAACAACAAGTAAGCAACTTAGAAGCAAAAATATTAAATGGTGAGCTAACTGTTTCACAAGGTGTTGAATCATTATTTCACGATAAGGCGTGACGCTAAAGTTTTCGAATCAACTTCTTTGCAACCGAGCAATTCCTTGTTATGATAGGAAAGAATCTACGCACAACTGTGTGATATACAAAGGAGTTCGATTATATGAACATGGATTACGATTTATTTATGCGTGAAATTACGACAACAGCTCGTAACGAAATGGAAGCAGCAGGCTATGAGCAATTACAAACACCAGAAGCAGTTGTTGAAGCATTTCAACGCACTGGTACGACACTTGTAATGGTGAACTCAGTATGTGGTTGTGCAGGCGGTATTGCACGTCCAGCAGCGGCATATTCAGTACATTACGACAAACGTCCAGAGCATTTAGTGACGGTGTTTGCAGGACAAGACAAAGAGGCAACAGCAGAAGCACGCTACTTATTCGGTGAGGATCACATTCCATCATCACCATCATTTGTACTATTAAAAGATGGTCAAGTCGTTGCAGAAGTTGGTCGTTACGAAATTGAAGGGCATGACCCATCATCAGTTGTAGCGAACTTACAAGGTCACTTTGATGAGCATTGTGAAGAAATGTAATATGTAATAGCGTGGGAGGCGTCGTCCTCTCACACTATACACATAAAGGAGTTTCCTATGAAGCGCTTTTCCATTGGATACCGTACGTTGAAAACGGCGGTCGGTGTTGCACTCGCAGTTGCAATTGGATATTACTTTCAGCTTGATTTTTATGGCTCCGCAGCGATTTTAACGATTCTTTGTATTCAAACGACGAAGAAAAAATCATTGCATGCCGTTTATACACGTGTTGTAGCGTCACTTGTCGTGTTGCTACTTGCTTACATATTGTTTGAATGGATTAGTTACAACGCATTGATGCTAGGTATACTGATTTTATTATTAGTACCAATTTTAGTAATGCTAAAGGTGGCAGCGGGCTTTGTATCGAGTGCCGTTATTTTAATGCACATTTATACCGTTCAGCATTTTACGTTCGATTTATTGCTAAATGAGCTTGCGATTATGGCGATTGGATACGGCGTTGCATTAGCCGTCAACATGAACATGCCAGACAATACGCGCAAAATGGAGCAATATCGACAGCAAATTGAGAACGATTACCGTGTTATATTTTCAGAAATTGTCAAATATTTACGCAATGGTGACGCTTTGTGGGACGGTCGAGAGCTCATTCATGCAGCGGAGACCGTGAACAAAGCAAAAGCACTTGCTTATTTGGAAGTTGAGAACCATTTAACACGAAAAGAAAACTTATATTATACGTATTTTGATATGCGAGAAAGACAATTAGAAATTATTGAGCGCGTATTACCAAAAGTGACGACGCTGCCAGTCATTGTTGAACAAAGCGAGATTGTAGCAGATTTTATACAAGACTTAGGTGAGCACGTGCATTCAGGCAATACGGCAAGCACATACCGCGAGAAATTGGACGTGGTGCGAGAGGAATTTGCGAAAATGCCACTGCCAAAAGACCATGAAACGTTTCAGGCGATGGCGGGCTTATATGCATTCATTGAGGAAATGGATGAATATTTAGCGATTAAGCAAAACTTTAAAGGATTGGACATAAAAAAATAGCCGTTGAATTGCTCAACGACTACTTTCATTAGCCACCCATAACGGCCATTGCACCCATTGCAACAGTGGACACTAACATAATGATGACCATTGCGTAAATTACAATCTTTTGGAATTTCTTATTGCTCATTTTAATCGCTCCTTCATATACGTTATCAATAGTGTATCAAATTTTGTGAAATTCTCAACAATTAAAAACGCAAAACGTAAAGGGAGTTGTGCAACGTGGAACGAGTAGACCACATCGGTATTGCAGTCAAAAACTTAGACGAGCAAATTAAATATTACACTGAAATTTTAGGCTTAAAGCTATTAAAAGTAGAAGAAGTACCTTCACAACAAGTGCGCGTAGCCTTTTTAGATGCAGGCAACGTCAAGCTTGAGCTATTAGAGCCAATGAGCGAAGCAAGTGCGATTCATAAGCACATCGAAAAACGCGGCGAAGGGATTCAACACGTAGCATTTGGTGTAACGGGTATTCGCGAGCGCATGGCTGAGCTAAAAGAAAAAGGTGTACGCCTTTTATCTGATGAGCCAGGACCTGGTGCAGGCGGCGCTGAAGTAGCCTTTTTACATCCGAAAGATTCTTTTGGTGTACTTTATGAATTATGTGATAAAAGCAAAAAAGGAGATCATTAATCATGACAACAACTTTAGATATGTTTGATAAAATCAACGAACTTTATGACCGTAAGCAAGTAATCGAGCTTGGCGGTGGTCAAGGACGTATTGAAAAACAACACGAAAAAGGTAAAATGACAGCACGTGAGCGTATCGAGATGTTATTAGACGATGGCACGTTCGTTGAAATTAACCCATTTATCACACACCGTACAGTTGATTTCGGTATGGAAAAATTAGAAGGACCTGGCGATGGCGTTGTTACTGGTTTCGGTAAAATTAACGGCCGTAACGTATACTTATTCGCACAAGACTTCACAGTATTTGGCGGCGCACTTGGTGAAATGCACGCGAAAAAAATCGCAGCAGTAATGGATTTAGCAGCGAAAAACGGTACGCCATTTATCGGCATTAACGATTCAGGCGGCGCGCGTATTCAAGAAGGTGTATTATCACTTGACGGATACGGTCACATCTTCTACCGTAACTCAATTTACTCTGGTGTAATTCCACAAATTTCAGTAATTATGGGACCATGTGCTGGTGGTGCGGTTTACTCTCCAGCAATCACAGACTTCATCTTAATGGTTGATAAAACGTCTCAAATGTTCATTACTGGACCAAAAGTAATCGAAACTGTAACAGGTGAGAAAATTTCAGCTGAAGGTTTAGGTGGATCAAAAGTACACAACACGATTTCTGGTAACGCTCACTTCCGCGCAGCAAACGAAGAAGAAGCAATTAAACAAATCCAGCAATTACTTTCTTACTTACCACAAAACAACAAAGAGAAAGCACCGAAGCAACCACGTCCAGAAGGCGATGACTACCGTTCAGAGCTTGTTGACGTTGTACCAATCGATGCATCTCGTCCATACGACGTGCGTAAAGTAGTTGAGCAAGTAGTTGACGCTGATTCTTGGATGGAAGTACAATCTGAATTCGCTCGTAACATCGTTGTAGGTTTCGGCCGCATCGCTGGTGAGTCAGTAGGTTTAGTATGTAACCAACCAAAAGTATTAGCTGGTGGTTTAGACATCGATTCTTCAGATAAATTAGCTCGTTTCGTACGTACTTGTGACGCATTCAACGTACCAGTTATCACGTTTGAAGACGTATCTGGCTTCTTCCCAGGTGTAAAACAAGAGCATGGTGGGATCATCCGTCACGGCGCGAAAATCCTTTACGCTTACTCAGAAGCAACTGTACCAAAAATTACAGTTATCACACGTAAAGCTTACGGCGGCGCTTACGTAGCACTTAACTCTAAATCAATCGGTGCTGACTTAGTATTCGCTTGGCCAAACGCAGAAATCGCAGTAATGGGTGCAGCTGGTGCAGCAAACATTATCCACGCTGGTGAAATTGCGAAATCTGCTGATCCAGAAGCAACACGTGCAGCGAAGATTGAAGAGTACAAAGAGAAGTTCGCTAACCCTTACGTAGCAGCATCTCGCGGTATGGTAGATGACGTAATCGACCCACGTGAAACTCGTATTAAATTAATTCAAGCATTAGATATGCTTTCGACAAAACACGAAGACCGTCCGTACAAAAAGCACGGCAACATTCCACTATAAGATTTTGTTCAGACTATGCAGATGTCAAATTCGACGTTTGCATAGTCTTTTTTGTGTCGTAATATTCAGAATCATGTCATAATAAAGACAGCAATTATTTATAGCGAGGTGAAAGTATGTATAACTTTTTTGTTGATCATATTGTTCATTATGTCAAAAACCCAAAGGAAGCAAAGCAGTTCATGGCGCATCAAAACTTCCATGTTGTTGAAGGTGGGCATCATAAGCAGTGGGGAACGTATAACACGCTTTGCTATTTCGGTTTAACGTATTTAGAATTTATCGGTGTATATGACGAGGCGATTGCTGCAAAGGCCGCGAATGTACCGTATAGCTTGATGGCGCATTTTGCGAGTAATAATTATGCGGAGGGGCACATTACGATGGCGCTGCGCACGACGCAAATTGATGATGTGAAAACGCATTTAGAAAATAACGGCTTTGAGACGTACGGACCGAATGAATATATGCGTCATCGTCCAGACGGCAGCATATTAAAATGGAAGCTACTATATGCTGGGAAGCCTGATGACAAAGTGCGCTTTCCGTTTTTCATTCAGTGGGACGAGCCAGACGATGTGCGTTTAAAAACGTTAAGAGATACAGGTGGTTTCTCGAATGAAAACGGTGAATTGACGAAAGTATTTTATGCGGTCGATCAGGCGTATGAAACGGCCATTGCGTGGCAGCAAATAATCGGGGGTACAGTGCGCGACACGACGCTTCATTTAAACGGCGTAGCGATTGAGTTTAAGGAACGAGAGGACTGCAGCCCGGGTCCGATCGGTGTCGAGATTGAAAGCTTGCAGTCACCAAAGCAGTTTACGATGAACTTTGGCTTTTACCGCACGACGTAAATACGTTTTGAATCGGCGAAAAGGTGGGTACAAACTAGCACAGTGAAAGGATGTGGTACGATGCGATTAGTAAAGCCAACACCACAATATGAGCATAGTTATCGCGGCTTTTATGACGAGTGGCAGCAATCAGGGGAGCCGTTCGTGCCGTATATTATTGGCAATCGTCCAGAGCCATTTCAAACGATGCTCTCGATTTTACACAATTATGAGCATGGGGTTGGCGTGAAGCCGAATTGGATGAAAAGCTCAACGTATTGGTTGCTAGACGAGGACGAGTTCATCGGTGTTGTGACAATTCGCCGTGAGCTAAACGACGATTTATATAATGACGGTGGGCATATTGTATACGGCATTCGTCCATCGAAGCGTCAACAAGGCTATGCGACAGAAATTTTGCGCCTTGCGTTACGTGAAGCACTTGCGATGGGGATGATGCGCGTATTACTGACGTGTGAAGCGAGTAATATCGGCTCGCGTAAGACGATCGAGGCAAACGGTGGCATTCCGATTGAAGATTATATGACAGAAGATGGACGTGTTATTAAGCGCTACTGGATTCATTTAGTCGATGATGCAGCATAAAATAAGCCCATTCGAACAGTTGCTTCGAATGGGCTTATTTTATGTTAAAAGCGTATTGCGCCAAACCGTAATGGCATGCTCGCGGTAATGAGTTTCGAGCACATCATCGTAGCGATTGAGTAGCGTGTTCCATACACGCGCAGAAAATGCATCATCGTGCTTGTTGTATAACACAAATGCGATGCATGGTACTTCGATGATTTCAGTGACACATGCTTCTTTAATCGATGTGACGTATGTTTTCATGTCAGCGTTCGTGTCGTGTTGTTGTTGTAATAATGGCAGTAATACGTCGTGCTGCACAATCGGCTCCGTAATGCTCGGCTCATCGATGTATTCATACGGCTCAGGCAGTTCCATATCAAGCAGTGCATCAGCGTTTTCTGTAAAGTATGCATCGTGCAGTGCGCTGTATAAAACAGATTGCGTTTGCTCGCCTAATGCGTCCTCTAGTACACCGTCTGCGAGCTGTCGCTGTCCGCGCGGCGTTAACGTATAGACGCCGTTTTCCTCGCGTGTCACAAGTTCGTTACGCAGCAGTGTTTCTGTTAAATCGGCGACGAATAAATGCTCAACAGCGAGTAGCTCACTTATTTGCTCAAGTGCTGTCACGTGCAGCTCATGAAATGCCATGAGCAGCATTTTCATTAAAATATCCATCGACAGGCGTTGTACAGGTGCATATGTGAGTGAGATGTGCTGCATCGGAATCGTAAACGTCGTTGTCGAAACGAGCTTTGCATCTTTCGTGCGTATTACTTCGTTTTTCAGTCGCTTCATTAGCTGATCCAACTATATGACCTCCACTACGCTGCGCACACCTTGTTGCTGCGCAATTGTTTTATATAACGTTTCGTACATCGCGCGCGCTTTTGGCTGGCGCTCTTTTTTTGTGAACATATCGGCACTACCGATCATCATGCATAGCTCGCGCGCACGAGATACGGCAACGTTTAAGCGGCGATAATCGCGCGCAAAGCCGATATGACCTTGTGCTTCTGGTGTGTTACGCACCATGCTCACAATCATGACGTCCATCTCCATTCCTTGGAACTTATCGACTGTACCAGTACGGAGCTGTAAATGTGGCAGTTGAAGCTCTTGCTGAATGAGACGCGTAATTTTTTTCACTTGCTCGCCGTAAAAGCTAATGACACCGACTGATTTTTGGGCGTCGTGCGGCATGAGCCCAGCGTCTTTTGCACGTTTTGTCGCGTCGTTTAAATCGAGTAATACGTCGCGAATCGTTTCAAGCTCGCCTTCGTTAAATAAGCTGCTGCCGCCTTTAACGCGCTGTTCAAAGTACGGTGGGGCGCTCGGCAAGTCAAGCCAAAGCAGGTGGTCGTTGCGCGTCATAAAGCGTCCTTCTAATAAGTGGTCGCGTGCATTAGCTGGTACACCGCAGCGCAAGCCACCTTGCTCATGCGCATAAAACGGCGTAATACCTGCCATAATGTGCTCGTGCATGCGGTACTGGATTGCAAGCATTTGCTTATTCGTCGCAGGCAGTGCTTTAAATAAGCGCTCAAATAATGATTCACGCAGCAATTGTTCGAGCTCGTCCTTTTGTGCGAACGCGCTAGATTCGGCGATCACGGCTTCAAGCGTTTCTTCAAGCGTATCGTCGCCAAGAAGCGGTGGGAGCTGATGGTGGTCGCCGACGAGAATAATTTTTTTGCCTTTTAGCATCGGCAGCAGTAGCTCTGGTGGTGTCGCCTTCGATACTTCGTCGATAATGACGACATCAAACTGTGGGTACGTGTCGATAAAGTCTTTACGCGCTGACTGTACACATGTCGTGCCGATGACGTTTGCGTGCTTAATGTAGAGCTTTTTAATTTCGTCTAAGTCGTAATCGGTCGCTTCGTTTAACATGTCGCGCCATTTTTGCTGAAGGGCATGCTTTTTCGGCAATTCCTCTAGCTGTTGCTCGATGACATGAAGCTGCTCGGTCGCTTGTACTTTTTGTTGCTCGGCTTCCTCTAGCTGCTCCTCGACGTTTTCAGCGATGATTGCTTTGTATTCGCTGCGTTGTTGCTCTAACACATCGATTTGCTCAAGCAATGCGGTTTCTTGCGCTAAGTTGTCGTCGAGTAATGCGCGCTCTTTGTCGTGTGCTTCCTTTAACGGCTGTTCCACTAGTAGCAGCTGCTCGACTTCCGCTTGCTTTTGTTTCACGGTGTCGTAGCTCGTTTGTAGCGTCGAGTAGTCGTTTACGTATTCATTGGCAAGACGAGCGAGCGTTTGTGGTGATTCGGTAATGGGCAGCTCGATCTTTTCGGCAATCGTGCGAAGTAACTGCTGCTGTTCGTCGTGCTGCGTTGTTAACGTGTCGAGCGCTTGTTGCAATGGGGCTGCGTTTCGCTGTAATGCGTCGCGTTCATTTCGCAGCTCGTTTGCGACCGTTGCATAGGCGCTTTTCCATAGCTGCTCGTAGCGGTCTGCATCGTTTTTTAGTGCGCGGCCTTGCGTGTTAAGCGATTCCTTTGCACCGAGCAGTTTTGCTAAATGAGCGGCAAGCTGCTCGTATGTGACGCGCTGCTGTGCAA
>JAXJTE010000010.1:0-1673 GCA_036309765.1 Caryophanon sp.
CGGTGCAACGACTGCTACTGGTGTCGAATGGCTCTTCATTGCATTTGCGATCGTGTACTTCATTTTAGCAATCGGCAGCATCGTCGTATTACGTCGCATGTTTAAACACAACCCAGTCGAAAAAGAATTGGCAATGCGTGAAGGCGGTGAGATGTAATGTTTTTAGAAGTGTTAGGCATTACGGTGCTATGGATTTTCTTATTCGGCTACGTCATTGTTGCCTCGATCGATTTTGGGGCGGGGTTCTTTAATGCGTATAGTTTAGTGACAAATCAAAATCATGTATTATCGGGTATTATTAAACGTTATTTATCGCCAGTGTGGGAAATTACGAACGTGTTTTTCGTGTTCTTCTTCGTCGGCATCGTCGGCTTCTTCCCACAAACGGCGTATTACTACGGTACAGTACTTCTTGTGCCAGCGTCGATCGCGCTCATTTTATTAACGCTGCGTGGTAGCTACTATGCGTTTGAATCGTATAGCGGCGTGACGGGGCATAAAGGGTACGCGCTCATGTACGGCTTAGCAGGGCTATTCATTCCCGCTTCACTTTCGGTCGTGCTGACAATTTCAGAAGGTGGCTTCGTACAACTAACAGAAGTAGGACCACAGCTAGATTACGACGCACTGTTTACAAGTCCACTCACATGGGCAATCGTCGTGCTTAGTATTACCGCTGTGTTATATATATCTGCCGTGTTTTTAACATGGTATGCGCATTATGCAGGCGACCAAAAAGCAAGCATGCTCATGCGAAAATATGCGCTCGTTATGTCACTGCCACTTATCGTGAGCGCAATCGGCATCATTGTCGAAATGCGCCGTACAGGCAACGGGCATTATGAAAACATGGTCGACTTGTCGTGGCTCTTTATCGTATCGGGCATTTTATTTTTAGCAACAACGGCACTGCTTTGGATGAAGGAAAAGTACGGATTTGCTGTATTGCTGATGATTTTACAATTTGCAACTGCATTTTTCGCATACGGTATCTCGCACTATCCGTATTTACTGTATCCATATTTAACAGTACACGATAGCTTTACGACAACGTCTATGGCAATCGCAATCGTCATCGCCTTTATCGCAGGGCTATGCTTACTCATTCCGTCGATGTATTTAGTGTTGAAGCTGTTCATCTTCAACAAGTCCTACGCATCTGGCGACAAAGAAACACATGTTTAGAGGTGAAATCGTATGGAGCACTTTTTAATCTTTTACGCACCAATGCTTGTAGTCGTCGCATCGATTGCATCGGCATTTGTCGTCGCGGTGAAAACAGCTGAATAGCATAACAAAAAAGACAGCGGAGAGCTATGACTCTGCTGTCTTTTTTGCGCTACACTTTAAACTTCGTGAGCTCACTATTTAGTTCTTCTGCAAGCGAGGCGAGTAGCTTCGCGCTTTCGTTAATTTCCTCAGTCGTTGCGTATTGCTCTTCAACGAGTGTAACGGCTTGTTTTGCGCTCATTGTCGTGATGCTTGAGCCATCCTTTAACGTTTCAAACGTTGCCGCCATTTGCTCTGTAGAAGCGGCCATTTGCTCGGCTACGGCAGAGACGCTCATAATTTGGTCGCTCACGGCTACGGTTGATTTTAAAATGACTTCAAACGATGAGCCGGTTTTCGTTGCCGTTACGACACCTTGCTGTACTTGTGTGCTCACCTGTTCC
>JAXJTE010000011.1:0-20492 GCA_036309765.1 Caryophanon sp.
ACCGCGCACTGTATCTCCTCGAATGGTGTGGCGGTCCGTCCACGTCATGATTTGCTGCTGGGCGACGTCTTTCGTTAACGTCTGTTGCACGTATTCGCTATACGCAAAAAAGAACAGCATGACGCCACATGTGACGACGTATAGCACGCGCGGATACTTTTTGTAATGTAACCAATATAAAATGAGCACATAGCTGCATAGCGCCGCCACATGCTCATAACTTCCAACTACCCCGATGACTGCACTCAAAGCGGCAATAAATGTTTTATACGGATATTTGTTGTGCAAATAATTGTTTCACCCTTTGTTCATATGAGCTCAACGTTTCAGCACTCGCCCCTTCTGCACGTAACGCATCCAGTAACTCGACGTACAGCTTTAGCTTATCATCTTGTAAAAAGTCGATTTTACGCTCATCAAACGGGACGTGTACAACATCTACGCCCGCACGCTCAAGTAGCTGCTGTGCGTACACATTGTTTTTGTAGTCATTTGCATAATAAATGCGGCGAATCCCTGCTTGAATGAGCGATTTCGTACACGGCAAACACGGAAAATGTGTCACGTACACCGTCGCTTCATTCGTCGGTGTGCCGTATTTCGCACATTGCAGCAGCGCGTTCATTTCCGCATGAATCGTACGCACGCAATGATTATCAACGACGTAGCACCCTTCATCAATGCAATGCTCATCGCCTGAAATCGAGCCGTTATATCCCCCTGCGATGACCCGATTGTCGCGCACCACGATTGCTCCGACTGCTAAGCGTGTACATGTGCTGCGCAGTGCAAGCAAGTGACTTTGTGCCATAAAAAATTGATCCCACGTAATACGTTCCATATAACAACCTCCACTTTTTCGTTCGTTATTAGTGTAGACGATTCAGAATTGTTTCACTAGTGTTATTTCACCGTAATTGAATCAGCAAGCTGCTCAAATGTTTTATCACCAATGCCTGTAACGTCTGTTAACTGTTCCGGTGAAGCGAATGGTCCGTGCTCGTCTCGGTGGCGAATAATCGCTTGTGCTTTTGATGGACCGATGCCTGGGAGTGTTTGCAAATCGCTTTCGGTTGCGGTGTTAATGTTGACGAGTGGATTTGTCGCGTTCGCTGAGGCATTCGATGTAGCTGTCGTTGCACTTGCAATCGCAGGCATTTCCTCTCCTTCAAGCGGCACGTAAATGACGAGCGCATCGGTTAGCTTTTCGGCATGATTAATAAGCGTGCTATCTGCGCCGTCTACGTAGCCACCTGCTGCGTTAATGGCATCAATAATGCGCTGTTCGTCCGTTAACGTGTACACGCCCGGACTGCGCACAGCACCCTTTACATCGACGACAACCGATGCAGGCTGCGGTGTTTCTTGCTGAATGTCTTGTTCAATTGGTTGCTCTTCTGCTTGCTGTAATGGTAAGGAAATGGTGTCGGTCGGCTCGTTGCGACCTGTGAAGAAAAAAATGAGGAATAATAAAAGGGCGGCTACTGGTATGGCCGCATATTTCATCCATTGTTGCATCGCGTCCTCCTTTTAACAAAAAAGAGGAATCGTTATATGGAGACAACTCCAATATAAACGATTCCTCTTGAAATTAAAAGTATTACTTTACCGCTCGAATAAAAATTCGTTCGCTATCGTCTGACGGTGCTTCGTTTGACCAGTCGGCTGTAACTGAGATGTCTTTGTAGCCAAGCTCAGTTAGCCACGCGACGTATTGTGCAACGTCGTACGTACGCTGATAGTGCTCCTCGTCAAAGCGCTCGAACAAATCATCTTCGGTACGCACAAAAAATGTAATGTTTGATGCAACAGCGTGCGGCTCGTCAGTCGGCTCTGTATGCCATACGTACGTAATGTCACCATCGTCGTACGTAAACGGTCCGTCTAAAAAGATATCGTCTGTTTTAAACGTACTATGCACATCAAACAACAGCTGACCACCTTCACGCAGCGCATCATAAATACGCGCTAACGTTTGCTTCACCGCTTCTGGCTCATGCACGTAGTTGATTGAATCAATTGGAATAACAGCTACGTCCATATCGCTAAAGCCGTCTAACTCATCCATTGACATCGCATACAGTGGAATGTTTAAGCCCATTGCACTAAAACGCTCCTGTGCAACAGCAAGCATATCCTCTGATAAGTCGATGCCTGCTACGTCATATCCTGCTTGTGCAAACATGGCTGCTAGCACACCGGTACCACAGCCAATATCGAGTAGCTTTTTGTGCGTGTCACACGGTGCAAGCTGCATAACCCACTCCACATACTCATCGTACGGAATGTCGGTCATAAGCTCATCATACACATGTGCAAAACGCTCATAGCTACGCATATTAGTTCGCTGGAGCGTCTACGTGTAATTGCGGAGCATCTCCCCATAGGCGCTCTAAGTTATAATATGCACGCTCATCTTTATGGAATACGTGTGCAACAACATCACCCATATCAACTAAAACCCAACGTGATGACTCTAAACCTTCTACGCGTTTTACGTCGATGCCTTCTTCACGTGCTTTTTCAACCATTTCACGTGCGATTGCTTCTACTTGACGCTCTGAGTTACCTTCACAAATTACGAAATAATCCGCAAGTAATGAAATGCCTTGCATGTTCAGTACAACGATATCCTCCGCACGTTTATCATCTGCTGCTTGATATACTACATTTACTAAGTTTGACATTGATTAATTCCTTTCTGACGACATGATGTCGTTATAGCATTCAATTGATTGAGGAAATACCGCAATCCCGCTTGAAATTAAGTGAATGAGTGCATGCTTCACACACGCTTCAAATACTTTATTTAGTCCATCATACATCATTTGACGTAAATCATCGACTCCGGGGAATTGGCGGTTCGGCTCAAGCATATCCGCTACATATATAATTTTCTCTAAATCGCTCATATTCGCACGTCCCGTCGTATGATAGCGCATCGCATTTAGCACATCTGGATGCGTCACGTTTAATTCGTGTTCAGCCATCCATGCACCAACCGGACCGTGCAGCAATTCACTGCCCCAGCCAATTAAACGCGCGTCTAAGTCGTAGTCACGCACAATTTGCTCCATCCATACAACGTCCGCATATTTGGCGACGTCGTGTAAAATCGCGGCAGTCTCCGCATGCATTACGTTTTGTCCGTAATGCGCCGCGAGTTTTTTGGCTGTTTCCTCTACACCGAGCGTATGAATGTAGCGCTTATTTGGCATGCGCTCTTTCACATATGCTAAATAGTTAGTTCGCTCCATACAATCGTTCCTTTCGAATATAAGCTTCTACCTGTTGTGGCAATAAATAGTTTACGGTGTAACCTTTTGCTAAACGCTCGCGTAAAAGGGTGGACGACACATCGATTTGTGGCGTTTGAAGCAACTTCACCGCATACGTCGACGCACCTTGACTGCCTGGGCGCATAATGCCAACGAACGTCACAAGCTGCATGAGCGCATCAATTTCTTTCCACGTATGGAGCGCATCAATCGAATCACCGCCAATAATGAAATAAAAATCTGTATGTGGCTCACGCACCGTTAATGCTCGCATCGTATCAATTGTATACGACGTGCCACCATGTTCCACTTCATATGGCTCAATGGTAAACGCCGCTTCGCCATCAATTAAGTGATGTAGCAGTTCAAGTCGCTGTGCATCACGCGGCATGTAGTTCACTTGCTTATGTGGTGGCACCGCATTTGGCATAAAGCGAACTTCATCGAGTGCTAATGCGTGCAGCGCCTCATTTGCCATCAGTAAATGTCCAACATGCGGCGGATTGAATGTACCACCTAAAATGCCGACCTTTTTCACGAGTGCCTCGACTCCTTTTTACTTCGCTGCTTTTGGTAACACGATTTTTTTGTTTTCGCGTGACTCTTTATATAATACAACCGTTAAGCCGATTAATTGAACTAGCTCTGCGCGTGCACCTGTTGCTAACGCTTTTGCTACGTCGTTTTTATCTTCTTCACAGTTGTCTAAAATACGCACTTTAATTAATTCACGTGCTTCTAACACTTCACGAATACTTTTAATCATTTCACCGTTTACGCCGCCTTTACCTACTTGGAAAATCGGTGTTAAGTGATGTGCTTCTGCGCGTAAAAAACGCTTTTGTTTACCTGTTAACATTTATTTAGTTCCTCCTAATTGCTCCGTTAAACGTGCAATCATTGCATTTGTATTTGGTGTTTTTTGCAGCCAATGCTCATACGCAATGGCTCCTTGATGCACGAACATGCCAACACCTGTGACGATGCGCGCGCCTTGTTGCTGTGCCGCTTGCAAAAACGGCGTAATGAGTGGATTGTATACGATGTCCGCAACAATCGCACCTGCCTTTAAGTTTGTCAGTGGAAACGGCATGCTAAACGCATCGTTTAAACCTGCTGACGTCGTTTGTACTAAAATGTCAAAGTCTGCTAAGCTTTCGCCTGCTTGCTGTAAGCTAATCGCATTGCCTGCACCCATCTCACTCACAATCACCTCGGCTTTTTCGACCGTACGATTGGCTATTGTCATATTTGTGTAGCCCGATGCTTGTAGCGCAAACGCAATACCACGCGCTGCTCCACCCGCTCCGACAACGAGAACATTGGTTGCCTTTTGCCCCGAGCCGATTGCTTCTTCTAGTGAACGAACAAAACCTAAGCCGTCTGTATTATACCCTTTTAGCGTGCCATCTGCTTGACGAACGACGGTGTTTACCGCCCCCATCTTTTTCGCCTGCTCATCTAGCGCATCTAAATACGGGATAATCGTTTCTTTATGTGGGATTGTGACATTCCAGCCGCTCGTGCCAAGAAGCTTCATCGACTGCACCGCTTCTGCAAGCTGCTCTGGTGCAACATGAATTGGCACGTATGCTGCGTCCTCGCCCATATCCTCATACCAAAAATGATGCATTTCTGGTGACTTTGAATGTTTAATTGGATCCCCGATTACTGCAAACCATTTCTTCATCAAAAAACAACCTCAGCTCTCTACAAATAGTCAAATGTGAAAACAATGCTCTAAAACATTAAATTAGTGACGGACGAATAAATACTTCTACCCCTTTAGGTGCGTATGCGGCAATGACAACGTTCGCATGCTGTACAGTAATCCAACCTAAACCTGAAAATACAACGTCAGTCTTTGCTTCCTTAATCGAAAACTCGTGACGTACAAGTGGTGGCAATTTATCGATATGCTCCGCTGTTGGTGGTGCAAGTAGCTCACCGCGGTGATTTTCGTATAACTCGTCCGCCTTTTCTAACTTCGTGCGGTGAATTGGTAAATCATTTGCGATATGCACCGTAAATGCTGAACGCTCACCTTGAATGAAGTCAAAGCGTGCAAGTGCGCCGACAAATAACGTTTGCCCCGCATTTTGCTGATACACTTTTGGCTTAATTTCTTTTTTCGGCATGATGTATTTTAATTCCGATGCATCTAAATAATGCGCCATTTGATGGTGGTTGATGATGCCTGGTGTGTCAAATAACGCCGAGCCATCATCTAACGGAATGCCAATCATATCAAGCGTTGTGCCTGGGAAGTGAGACGTCGTAATGACTTCTCCTTCACCTGTTGCTTGCTTAATGATGCGGTTAATGAATGTTGATTTCCCAACGTTCGTACAGCCAACAACATATACGTCTTGACCTTTACGGTACTCATCAATCGCTTCAATTACCTCAGCCATACCGTTACCTTTATGTGCTGACACAAGCTTCACGTCGATTGCGTTTAAACCAAGAGCCTTCGCTTCACGACGTAACCAGTTAATCACTTTATTAGGCTTTACTGATTTTGGTAATAAATCGACTTTATTTGCAACAAGCAGCACCGGATTTTTGCCGACAAAGCGGTGTAACCCTGGTAACCAGCTGCCGTTAAAGTCGAAAATGTCTACGATTTTGACAATTAAGCCGTCTTGCTCGCCTAAACCGTTTAAAATGCGTAAAAAGTCGTCATCTGTTAAGCTTACTGGCTGAATTTCGTTATAATTTTTTAAACGGAAACAACGCTGACAAATAATAACTTCTTTTTCTAAAGATGATGCCGGTGCGTAGCCTACAGCGTTTTTATCCTCTGTTTGAATCGCTACGCCGCACCCGACACATTGTAATGCTTCACTCATGCTTTGTCCTCCCAAGTTGGTATTCCTTTTCGTTGTAAATCATTAAAGACGCGACGTTCCACAAAGCGGTTAAAGCGTGTCACAAAGCCGTCTGACTGCGCGACTGGACGCACTAAAAACGTATAGAGCTTTAAGCGATTGCCGCCCATGACGTCCGTTAATAGTTGATCGCCTACCATCGCCACTTCTTCAGGGCGTAATTTTAATCGCACAAGCGCACGGTAATACGCGCTGCCGAGTGGTTTACGCGCTTTAAAAATATATGGAATGCCAATCGGTTCGGCAAAATGCTTTACACGCGCTTCGTTATTGTTTGACGCGATAATAATACGGATGCCCGCTTCCTTCATTTGCAAAAGCCACGTTTGTAGCTCCTCTGTTGCATCGGGGCGGTCCCATTCTACTAACGTATTGTCTAAGTCTGTAATAATACCGCGAATCCCTAAAACCGCAAGCTTCTCCGGTGTAATCGCAAAAATATTATTGACATATTCATTTGGCAATAAAAAATTGTACACTGTGTAGCCACCTTTTTCGATAGTTGTTCGCAAAATATACGACACAATAAAATGAATTCACGCACAACACGTGAATTCATGTAAACGTCTGTTGAAATTAACTAAACTATTATAACACATTTGCAAACGATGTACCCATTTGAATCATCGTTCCTTGCATTACATTTTCGGTAAATTGCACTGTTTCTTGCTCAAATAGCATGACGACGGTCGAACCAAACGTGAAATAACCGACTTCCTCACCACGCTGCCACATATCCGTCGTGTTCGTCAGTGCAATGGAATTGACGAACATTGCTCCGACTTTAATGAAGTCTAGCTGCATGCCTTCTGCTGTTTCAAGCTGCGTCACCATGCGGTAATTATGTGATAGCGGCTTCTTCCCGTACGTCAGGCCGATTTGATTGACCGGATACGAATGTTGACCAAGCACATATTGACGAACAACACGCGCATCGACTGGGCTATGTAGGCGATGATAATCAGCTGGGCTTAAATAAAAAACGATGTACTGCCCATTTTTATATGCTGCGGCACGCTCCTCGCTACCGAGTAAATGCTCCAACAAATATGGTTTGCTCTTTACTGTAAACGTCATGCCGTCCGTAATTGCACCGAACGATTCGATTTTTGCATCGACTGGACTCGTTAACACATGGCCTTTTTCAATCACACGGCTACCATTTGCAAGCGTGCGCGTAAAAAAATCATGCAACGATGTAAATTCGTCCAATGATTTTGAAACTTCTTGTACGTTAATGTCGTATACTTTACTATAAGATGGTATGAAATGCTTGCTAATTGGTGACTGCACAACACGCTTTAACAAAGCAGATGACCACCTTTTGTTCGTTAACTCTATGCAGTTTTGATAAATTTTCTCAATCATAAATATGCCTCGCTTAAATTCGACCTTACATTTTCGCGCAGTTCGAAGTATAATAAAAAATATATGTGCTCTTTTCATTTAAACATGTCTAACTTTAGAACACAATGCACATCTGAATTGTTTTTTGATTGTGAGCAGCGCAAATTTGGACTTATTCTATGCCATATTCTAAAAGGAGTGTTTCCCCATGTTTATTCTACATATGGTGGATACCACGGTTAAAAAATTAAAATCGCAAGCTGCAAATATTTTAACAATCGCAAATATGTCGTTCGGGGGCGCCTCTGTTATGGCAACGATCGAAGGCTACTATAGCTATGCGGTCTTATTTATTTTTATTGCAGCGTTACTTGACCGCTATGACGGAAAAGTTGCTCGTAAGCTTCAACAAGAGTCTGAGCTTGGTAAGCAGCTCGATTCGATGAGTGATGTCATCTCATTCGGCGTTGCACCAGCTCTTTTAATGTACGAAGTCGTGCTTCAAGATTTTAGCACAGCGGGTATGTTCATGACCGTGTTATATATCGTTTGCGGTGCTTTACGTTTAGCACGCTTTAATGTATCTGAAGCGAACGGTTACTTTACAGGTCTTCCGATTACAGCCGCTGGGTCTTTACTAACATTTACATTTTTCTTTGCTCATATCGCAAATCCGGTGTTTTATATGTTTTTAACGCCGATTTTAGCTATTTTAATGATTAGTACGTTTACAATGAAAAAAGTGTAATCTGCGCAAAGCAGATTACACTTTTTTTGTTTACAGCATTTCGATTGCTTTTAATACAACTTGTGTTGAGTGCTTCGCTGCAACTGGTAAAAACTCATCAAAGCTAATGTTTGATTGTTTCCCGGCAATGTCAGATAACGCACGAATGACAACGAATGGTGTACCAAATTGGTAGCATACTTGTGCAACAGCCGCTGCTTCCATTTCTACCGCTTTCATCGTTGGGAATTGACCGCGCACTAATTCAACGCGCTCTGGGTCACTCATAAACACGTCACCTGAGCAAATTAAGCCCACGCCGTATTCATGTTCACCAACTGCTTCTACTGCGTCTTTTGCTACTTGAATTAACTTTGAGTCAGATTTAAATCCAGCTGGCATTTGTGGTACTTGACCGATTTCATAGCCAAATACACACGCATCAACGTCGTGGTGACGCACTTCATCTGAAATGACAATTGCCCCTACTTTTAATGTTGGGTCATAGCCACCTGCTGAACCTGTGTTAATAACAACAGTTGGTTTGAAGCGGTCTAGTAAAATTGCTGTTGACATCGCTGCACTTACTTTGCCGATGCCGCTTTTCATTAACACAACGTCTTGCCCTTCATGCGTACCTGTCGTATATTCCGTGCCTGCGATTTTTTCTGTTTGTACGTTTTGTAATGCTTCACGTAATAATTGTACTTCTTCTTCCATCGCGCCAATGACTGCAATTTTCATATTAGTTCCTCCTTGAAAAAGAAGCCTGCAACTGCAAGCTTCTTTCATCATTTATTACATGTGTTATCGACATGTATTATTGAATTTTAATAATTTCGACTTCCATATCGCCACCTGGAGTTGCGATTTTCACTTTGTCGCCTACTTTTTTACCTAGTAAACCTCTTGCGATTGGTGAGTCGTTTGAAATTTTACCTTCAAGTGGATCCGCCTCTGCTGAACCAACAATCGTGTATTCTTCCTCTTCATCTTCACCAATTTCGATGAACGTTACAGTTTTACCGATTGTTACGTCTTCGCTTGATTTTTTCGCAGCTGTTACAGTTACTGTATTTAATAGCTCTTGTACTTTATCTGCGTACCATTTTTCAAGCTTCACTTTTTCTTCTAATAACAGTGCTTCTTCTTTTGCGTTGTTTGCTTTTGCCGCTTCTACGCCCGCTACGTACTCTACTACTTTTGCTTGCGCTTCTTCTAGTTGCACTTCTAACTTCGCTTTTTCTTCTACAGAAATCGTATCATCAATAATTACTACAAAACGTAGCATCGTATTAATCGTTGCAATACGTCCTTCTAAAATTGATTGCTCTTCCTTCGCTGCATGGTACTCAGCGTTTTCCGATAAATCGCCTAGTTCACGTGCTTCTTTAATACGCGCAACGATTTCAGGACGGTTAATTTTAATTAACTGCTCCATCTCACGCTCTTTTTCTAATTTCCCTAGAATTGTCATAGGGTATGTTTTTTCGTTAGACAACTTCATTCACTCCTTAAAATTTTGCGCTTATATTAAAGCGAGTACAAAATAGAAAAACTCGACCATACAGAGAATTTTCTCTAAATGGTCGACTTTGTATAAGCATTTATATAGCGTCAATTGTAATGTATAAAGGAAAATATTTCAATAGTTCTTTAGATGAACCGCTGTTCATACTTTCCCTATCATATTACATAACACCTTATCATTCAACAATTGTTTTAATTTTCGTAATAAGCAGGTCGATCGCTACTTCGTTATCGCCACCCTCTGGAATGATGACATGCGCATGACGCTTCGTCGGCTCGATAAATAAATTATGCATCGGACGCACCGCTGATAAATATTGCTCAATCACCGAATCCGCTGTACGACCGCGCTCTTTAATGTCGCGCTGAATACGGCGAATAATGCGTAAGTCCGCATCGGTATCGACGAAAATTTTAATGTCCATTAAATCACGTAAACGTGCATCCTCTAGCACTAAAATGCCTTCAACGATAATGACATCCACCGGCTCTACTGGAATGACTTCCGCTGCACGCGTGTGATGCACGTAATCATACACTGGTTTTGCGATTGGTTCGCGCTTTAACAACGTGTTAACGTGTTCGATTAATAAATCATTATCAAACGCAAATGGATGGTCGTAGTTCGTTTTAAGACGCTCTTCAAATGTTAAGTGCGCTTGGTCTTTATAATAATAATCTTGCTCAATAATTACGACTGAATGGTCCTTAAACACTTCAGAAATGGCACGCGTGACACTTGTTTTACCTGAACAAGAGCCACCCGCGATGCCGATTACAACGGGACGCTTTGTCATGATTTTTTAAGCTCCTTACGCATCATATTGTTTGGATATACTGGCTGCTCTACTTGAAAGCGCACTGTTGATAATGGGTGACGCGCTGCATCTAAACTTTCGCCTTGCTCGTTGAAAATTTCGCCTACTGTCATTTGGAAGCTCGTAATTTCTGGACCGAAAAACTCAATCGTGTCGCCTGGACGGAAGAAGTTACGTTGCTGTAGTGTGACCATTTGTGCGTCTGCATCGTAATCAAGCACAAGCCCTGCGAAATCCCACGCCGCATTTTTCGTGCGTGCCGCTTCTGCACCAAACATTTGTTGCTCGTGCCCTGGCTCGTCTAAGAAGAACGATGACGCGGTTTCACGGTTTGCACAGCGGTCTAGCTCCTCTAGCCACTCGCGCTTAATTTTGAAGTTTTCTGGGTCTGCACAATAGGCATCGATTACTTTACGGTACACCGAAATAACAGTTGCAACGTAGTGAATCGACTTCATGCGCCCTTCTACTTTTAACGAGTCGATGCCTAGCTCAATCATATGTGGAATTGATTCAATTAATTTTAAATCTTTCGGACTCATCGCAAACGGTGCGTCCGTCTCGTCAAATAACGCTACTTCCTCGCCGCCATCTTCCTCATATAAGTCGTAATCCCAACGACACGATTGACAGCACCCACCACGGTTTGAGTCACGCGCCGTCATATGGTTTGATAATACGCATCGACCAGAGTAAGCGATACACATGGCACCGTGCACGAACGCTTCGATTTCAATGTCCACTTCCTCTTTCATTTTACGCATTTCCTCGCCACCAACTTCACGTGCAAGCACGACACGGTGTAACCCTTCGCTCTTCCAATACTTTACCGCTTTCCAGTTCGATAACGACTGCTGTGTTGATAAATGGATTTCAAGCTTTGGTGCGACGTTGCGGCACGTTTCGATAATGAGTGGGTCCGCTACGATAATGCCACGCACACCTGCTCCTTCGATCGCCTGTAAATATTCTTCTAAGCCGTCCATGTTTTCGTTATGCGCGAAAATGTTCGTCGTTACGTAAATAACAGCGCCGTACTTGTTCGCAAACTCTACCCCTTCACGCATTTCGTCAATCGTGAAGTTGCCCGCATTTGAACGAAGACCAAACTCTTGACCACCGATAAATACTGCGTCTGCGCCGTAATGAACCGCGACTTTTAATTTTTCTAAACTGCCTGCAGGTGCCAATAATTCTGGCTTTTTCGTAATGACCGTCTTGCCATCGACTACGCTGCGAATTTTTTCGTTTTGAATTAATTGTAACATCGTCGTGTTCCCCCCTCGCCTTAGTACACCGTTTCTTTGAAAATAAACCCTGTGTCTAACGGGCGTAATGCTGGCTGAATTGCCTCAATTTGCGCTAATAAGTCGTCTTTCATGTCCTCGTACGCGTCTTCACCTTCATCAAAGTACGCATCGATTGCTTGACGGTACAGGTTCGTTACTTTCACTGTGTAGTCAAAGTCTTGCAGCACCGCATCAAATTTTAATGAATCGATGCCCGCTTCAAATAGCTCGCCCAGTTCGTCAATAATGCAAATGTCGTTCGGTGAGAAAATGTGCGTGCCGTTCACGTCCTCATAAATTGGATATTTATTTTTGCGCTCTTTATCATGTAAAAACATGCTGCGATTTTCTTTACGGTTTTCAATTTCCATCACTTCATCGCGGAATAAGAAGTAGTTGCCAAGTAATGAACGCTTCGACTGGAACATACATGTCATGCCGTGTACTTGCACTTCGATTTCAACTTTCGCATTTTCTTTACATTCAACTACTTCCTCAAGTGAAAGCTCACGCGCTAATACTGCACGTGTTGCACCGCGCTCACCCCAGTAGTTTGCTTGGAACCAGTTCGTTGCGATTGTTTCTGGGCTCCAGTGTAGCGGAATCGTCATACCTAGCTCGCGTACTGCTACGACTACTGCTGGGTCTCCAAATAATAACGCATCAACACCGATCTCTTGCATTTGCTGCAAATAAACATCTAGTGCATCTAAACGGTCGTTATGGAAAATCGCGTTGACTGCTACGTACACTTTTTTCCCTGCTGCGTGAATCAGCGCTGTCGCTTCACGGACTTCGTCTACTGTAAAGTCTCCTGCTAAACGTAGACCGAACTGCTGCTCTCCAATAACAAATGCGTCTGCACCTGCTTCAATTAATGCTTTTACATGTTCCACTGATTGTGGCGTTACTAATAACTCTGGTTTTGTCACGTTGCTCACCTCTTTAAACAAATTAAAATGCCATCTCCAATGGGGAAAAATGCTGATGTATATTCCTCATGGCTTAAAATCCAATCTGAAAATGTCTTTAAGTTACGAATCATCGTGCGTTTTCTGCGCGGTACGTCTTTAATGTCTAAATCCGATAACCCGTGCATGTACATGTTGTCGATATATAAAATACCACCACTTGGTACGAGCGGCGAATACTTTTCGAAAAACTTTTGGTATTGCCCTTTTGCCGCGTCGATGAAAATGGCATCGTATTGTGGCAATAAATCCCCATTGTCTACTTCAAGCGCATCGCCTTCAATGACGCGTATTTGTGCTGCGACGTCTGAGCGAGCAATAAAGTCACGCGCTTTTTCGACGCGAGCTGTATCGCGCTCAATCGTCGTAATGTGCGTGTTCGGTAGCGCCTCTGCCATACGCATCGCAGAGTAGCCAATTGCTGTACCAATTTCTAAAATGCTTGTTGGCTGCTGAATGCGCAGTAGCTGTGCTAACGCCTCAATGCCTGCTAGCTGCATAATCGGTACGTGGTGTTCTTCTGCATAACGCTCCATCTCGAGTAAAAGCTCACTTCGGTCATGAATAAACGTCGCAATATAGTGATCCGATAATTCCATGTTGCCTTCTCCTTACTTTGTTGAAGAGTCAGTATACAAACGGCTATGCTCGTCCGTTAGAAACGCCGCACGTTTTCAAACATCACGCATAAGTGATCGCTTACAGGGCGAAATGCTTACGTGGATTTTTGCTCGGCTCGTCGTTCAAAATGGACGTTTACACAGAAAAAAGGAGAGCAGCACGCGCGCCCACCTTCTACGTATTTTTGCTCATTCAACATTCGTTAAACATCAAAAAATCACAATCTATAATAACATGAAAATTGGAGGAAAGCGAATGTTCTTTCCTCCAATCAACCGTTCTTTTAATTGTATTGCGTGTTAATGTACTTCGCAACGTTTTGTTGGTGCTGTGCATACGTCTCAGCGAAGTGGTTTTTGCCATCTTTGTCAGCTAAGAAATATAAGTAGCTTGTTTTTGACGGACTTAATGTTGCTTCAAATGATGTTGCCCCTGCTGTTGCAATCGGTCCTGGTGGTAATCCTGGGTTTTGGTACGTGTTGTACGGGTCTTGTACTTCTAAATCTTTGTATAGCACGCGGTCTTTATGCTCGCCAAGTGCGTACAATACAGTTGGATCCGTCTGTAGCGGCATTGGCTCATTTAAACGGTTAAAGAACACCGATGCAATCGTCGCGCGGTCTGTCGTGCCTGTCGCTTCTTTTTCAAGCAGTGACGAGAACGTTAAAAACTTATGCGGCGTATTGATCCATTTATTCGCTGCAATCGCATCTTGATACTGTACGACATATTTATTCGTCTCCTCGATCATTTGCTCAATGATGAGTGTTAACGGCGGGTTTTCCTCAAAGTACGGATATGTCGCTGGATATAAATAGCCTTCTAGCGGATATTTTACGTTTTCTGCAAGCATTTCATCTGGCTTAATAAGCGTCGGGAATTTCGCCGCAAGCTCTTGAATGTATGCTGGGTCGTTTACTTTTGCTAAAAATGCCTCTGCTGTGTGCGGTGTTTTTTCCGCGATACGCGCCGCAATTTGCTCAAGCGTCCAGCCTTCGTTATACGTGACAGTAAACACTGGCTCACGATATACCGTGCCTGTCTTTAAACTTTCAATTAGCTCATCTAGCGTCATCGCCTTCGTTAGCTCGTACTCACCTGCTTGGAACTGCGATTCGTTTTTAAACTTCGCGTAATATTTAAATACTTTCGCGTTCTGCACAAGCCCGTTCTCTTGTAAAATATTCGCAATCGTCGTCACACCTGAGCCAAGCGG
Organism: Caryophanon sp.; assembly: GCA_036309765.1. Classification (GTDB taxonomy): domain Bacteria; phylum Bacillota; class Bacilli; order Bacillales_A; family Planococcaceae; genus Caryophanon. The sequence continues at coordinate 14,689 of JAXJTE010000011.1, forward strand.
TACTTCGACTTTTACGATTTCCTCTGATGCTTCGTCCACTGGCTCAAGCGCACCTGTGACGAATATGTACGCGTAAATCCCTACGCCAAGTACAATCGCAAATAAAATCCCTGTAATGATGAGGAATATTTTGCGCATTTTTTTTCTTTCTGCTGCACGCTGTTCGATTTTTTCGATCATGCGCTGTTTTTTCTCTGGATCCATCACAAAACGACCCCTCCTAGTTATTTCTCTAAATAATGATACAAGATTATGCTATGCGTGACAAACAAAACTGTATTGTTTTTACGAGCTGTTGGTCACCACATATAAAAGGACTGCGCTTTAGCCTTTTGACGTTAGCACAGCCCTTCCTATTCATTAAATTTTTTTGACGAACTCTGATTTTAAGCCCATTGCACCGAAGCCGTCGATTTTGCAGTCGATGTCATGACCGTCTGTTGCATCTGGCACTAAGCGAATGTTTTTCACTTTCGTTCCTTGCTTCACAGCGCTTGAGCTACCTTTTACTTTTAAGTCTTTGATGACTGTTACTGTATCGCCGTCTTGTAGCACGTTGCCGTTTGCGTCTTTAATGACAACGACTTCTTCTACCTCGCCTGCTGTTGGCCATTCGTGTGCGCACTCTGGGCATACGTAGTTCACGCCGTCTTCATACGTGTAAGATGAATTACATTTTGGACAATTTGGATACATTTCGTTCTCTCCTTTAGTTTTGACCTTGTAGCATTTGCAGTACTGTTTCAACAAACGCCCATTCGTCATCTGCTTCAATTGGTAATAAATCGATTACTTCACCATTGTCACCTGCAACGTACGCTGAGGCAAATACTTCTGTTACCACACCTGCTTCGTCTAAGTCGCCGTAGAATAAGTAGTCTTTGTTCGTTTCTGGGTGTTGGAAGCGGTGTAAAATTTGGTACTCGACATCGTCACCTTCTGCGTTTGTTACCGTGATGAAGTTTTGTTGGTCTTGTGAAAACTCGTCAACTAACGTGTTCATCACTTCCTCCACCATTGCCCACTCCTCGTCCGTTTCGATGTCTTCAAAGTCTGACACTTCGCCCGCATCGTTTAACACGTAGCGTAGCGCTGATAGTTGTCCTGAGTCGTCGCCGTCCATCGTGAATAACACGTATGAGCGCTCCTCTGCATCAAATGTAAACACGACGCGGCATGTAACGGCCTCGCCTGCTTCGTTTTGGATTGTAAATGTTTGCTCTTCCATATGAATCGCTCCTTTATGTTTACAGAAAAAGAGGAGAAGACAAATTGCCTCCTCCTGTTTTTCATTTGTTATTGAAACGAAAATTACTTCACTTGACCTTTATTTGGTTGGTCATCTTCGTCTTCTTCGTCTTCTAATGCGTTAATTTGGTCTTCGATTTCTTCCATCTTAGACTCAACGAATTCCCACTCTTCTTCTGTTTCGATTGGGAAGATGTCGCCGCCTTCACCTGATTCATCTTCTACGTAAGAGTATGCGTGAATTTCTACACAACCGTCTTCATCTTCTTCTGCGCCTACTTCAGAGATGAATACGTATGATTTGCCTGTTTCTTCGTTCTTGAATGTTTCAAGTACTTCGAATAAGCTTTCGTTGCCTTCAGCGTCTACTAACGTGATGTTTCGTTCTTGTTGTTCGTTTTGTTCTGTCATGTGGGTTCCTCTTTTCTTTATCTTGTTCATAGCTCATCGTGATGGTCGCTTCATTCGGCTCGCTTTCCTGGGGCTCGGTTCAAGCCTCCTCACCGCGTGCGGTTGCGGGGTCTTGAGTCACGAGCTTTTCCCAAGGAGTCTCGCCGATTTCACTTCCATCACAAAGCAACGCGCCTCCTCTAAAGAGAACGCCATTTGATCACTATGCTAATTTTTGCTATCTAAATAACCTTGTAAAATCATGACTGCGGCCATTTTATCAATGACTTGCTTACGTTTTTTACGGCTAACATCTGCATCAATGAGCATACGTTCTGCCGCCATCGTTGTCAAGCGTTCGTCCCATAATTTCACCGGTAGCCCGAAGCGTTCCTCAAGCATTGCTTTATAATGCTCCGATGCTTCACCGCGCGGACCGATCGAGTTGTTCATGTTTTTTGGATAACCAACGACAATTTCTGTCACTGTATATTCTTTAATGAGCTCGGCTAAACGGTCTAAACCAAATGCTTGCTCATCTTCATTAATTTTCACCGTTTCAATGCCTTGTGCAGTCCACCCAAGCGCGTCGCTAATCGCAACTCCGACTGTGCGTGAACCAACGTCTAATCCCATAGTTCTCATTTCGTATCCTCGTTATGCTTCATATAAAATTTTACGAGTTCCTCTAAGATTTCATCACGTTCTAGTTTTCGAATTAAATTACGAGCATCCTGATGACGAGGAATGTATGCCGGATCGCCAGATAATAAATAACCTACAATTTGATTAATTGGGTTATAGCCTTTCTCTTCTAAAGAGGCATGCACCTTCACCATTACTTGCTTTACTTCCTGCTCCATCGATTCGTCTGAAAAACTGAACTTCATCGTGTGATCGAATGAATCCATACCCAGCACCTCGCTTTCAGAAATAAGGAGATGCAAAAAGCGCATCTCCTTTTTTCTCAGTATACATGATTTCGCAGGTAGTATAAATGAATTTGTCTTAATTCATTTATACTGTCCACTAATGCAATTAAGCAAACACTGGTAGCTCATATACAGATGCTAATGCTGCTTCTAGCTTGTCTGCATCTTTTGCACCAGCCATCGCCATATCTGGACGACCGCCGCCTTTACCACCGCAAAGCTCTGCTACGTGCTTCACGATGTTACCAGCGTGGTAATCACCGCCCGCGATTTCCTTCGTTACACCTGCACAAAGCATTACTTTGTCGCCGTCTGTTGCGCCAAGTACGATGACTGCTTTGTCCATTTTAGATTTTAAATCGTCCATCATTTGGCGTAATTGGTTGTTGTCTTTTGCATCAACAACTGTTGAAAGCACTGTTACGTCACCGAATTTTTTCGCTGCGTCGAGTACTGCACCAGCTTGCGCGTTCGCCATTTTTTGTGATAACGAATCGTTTTCACGTTGTAATTCTTTGTAGTCTGCTTGAAGTGATGCGACGCGTGTTGCAACGTCTTTTGGATTTGATTTTAATAACGCTGCTGCTTCTGCTAACACCGCTTCTTCTTCCTTCATCGCCTCGTAAGCCGCTTTACCTGTTACCGCTTCGATACGTCGTGTACCTGCACCGATACCACCTTCAGAAACGATTTTGAACATGCCGATTTCAGAAGAGCGTGATACGTGTAAACCACCGCAAAGCTCGATTGAATAATCAGATACCGCTACTACGCGTACTACATCGCCGTATTTCTCGCCGAATAATGCCATTGCGCCCATCGCTTTTGCTGAATCGATATCCATTTCTTGAATAACAACTTCAATGTCTGCCCAAATTTGTTCGTTTACTGCGCGTTCCACTTGTGCAAGCTCTTCTTTCGTTGCGCCACCGAAGTGAGAGAAGTCAAAGCGTAAACGGTCTGGACCTACGTAAGAACCTGCTTGTGCTACATGGTCACCTAGCACGTCTTTTAATGCGCGGTGCATTAAGTGTGTCGCTGTATGGTTCTTTAAAATGTACTTACGTTTTTCTTCGTCTACTTTCGCTACTGCTGCGTCACCTACGTTCATTTCACCAGATTCAATGACAACTGTGTGAAGTGGTTGACCGTTTGGCGCTTTTTGTACGTCTTTTACGATTGCTTTAAACGTATCTGCTTCGATGACACCAGTATCGGCAATTTGTCCACCCATTTCTGCGTAGAACGGTGTTTCACTTAAAATGACTAACGCTTCTTCGCCTTCAGAAGCTTTGTTCGCCTCTTGACCGTTGACAACGATCGCTGCGATTGTCGTTTTTTCTTCATATGCATCATAAATGAACGTTGAGCTTTGCGTTAAGTTTGATAACACTTCGCTTTGTACTTGCATTGAGTCAACGTCTGCACGCGCGTTACGAGCACGCTCACGTTGTTCGTTCATTGCTACGTCAAAGCCTGCGTGGTCAACTGTCATGCCCGCTTCTTCTGCGTATTCCTCTGTTAATTCAACCGGGAAGCCGTATGTGTCGTATAACTTGAATGCGATTTCGCCTGGAATAACAAGCTCATTTTTCGCTTTTTGTGCTTCGATTACGTCCGATAAAATTGATAAGCCGCCGTCAAGTGTTTCGTGGAAGCGGTCCTCTTCGTTTTTAATAACGCGCGCGACAAATTCCGCTTTTTCCGTTACTTCTGGGTAGAAGTCTTGCATAATTGCACCGACTGTTGGCACAAGCTTATACATAAACGGCTTGTCGATACCGATTTGTTTTGCGTAACGCACAGCACGACGTAATAAACGACGTAATACGTAGCCGCGGCCTTCATTTGATGGTAATGCGCCGTCACCGATTGCGAACGCTACTGTACGAATGTGGTCAGCAATTACTTTAAACGGTGTGTTAATGTCTTCAGCTGAGCCAAAAATTTCCTTTAAGTCTACTTCGTGTGGACGCTTGTACGTACGATTTGCGAACTGTTCTACTTTTTCAATAATTGGCACGAAAAGGTCTGTATCGAAGTTCGTTGGCACATTTTGTACAACCGATACGATACGCTCTAAGCCCATCCCTGTATCGATATTCTGCTTCGGTAGTGGCGTGTACGTATGGTCTGGGTTATGGTTGAACTGAGAGAATACAAGGTTCCAAATTTCTAAGTAACGCTCGTTCTCACCACCTGGGTACATTTCTTCCTCTGGTGCGCCGAAACCGTACACTTCACCGCGGTCGTAGAAAATTTCTGAGTTCGGACCAGATGGACCTTCACCGATATCCCAGAAGTTCCCCTCGATACGAATTAAGCGCTCTTCAGGAATGCCGATTTCGTTTGCCCATACGTCATACGCTTCTTGATCTTCTGGGTGTAACGTAATCGATAATTTTTCTTTGTCGAAGCCCATCCATTTTGCATCTGTTAAAAACTCCCATGCATAGTGAATCGCTTCTTTTTTGAAGTAATCGCCGATTGAGAAGTTCCCAAGCATTTCAAAGAACGTATGGTGACGCGCTGTTTTCCCTACGTTTTCAATGTCGTTTGTACGAATTGATTTTTGTGCGTTCGTAATACGTGGGTTGTCTGGAATGATGCGTCCGTCAAAGTATGGCTTTAACGTCGCAACGCCTGAGTTAATCCATAGTAATGATGGGTCGTTAATTGGCACAAGTGGCGCTGATGGTTCAAGGTGATGCCCTTTTTCTTCAAAAAATTCTAAGTAAAGGCGACGAATGTCTGTAGCTTTCATAATGAAAATTCCTCCTAATAATAATGTCTGAATACGTAGGCATAAAAAAAGCCCCCATCCCAAAAAAGGGACGAGGACTGTTTGCTCGTGGTACCACCCTAGTTCACATAAATACATTATTTATGCATCTCTAGCACTTTAACGCAGTGAACGGCAGGAATTAGCTGCACTCGGGAGTAGCGGTTCGGTTTACTTGTGTGGAAGCTCTTACAGCCAAAGGAACTTCTTTCTAGTCATCACGTATGTAAACGTACTGTCTCCGTCAACGTATTCATTATTCAGTATACAGTAAATTATATGAATGAAATACGCTCCTGTCAATGTGGAAGCGGATGTTTTATTAACAAGCGTGTTGATTAGCCAGTTAATTGGCACTTCGCGTATAGCGGCTCGCTTTCCTGGGGCTCGGCTCAAGCCTCCGCACCGCTCCTGCGTCGCGCTTTACGGGGTCTTGAGGCACGAGCTGTTCC
>JAXJTE010000012.1:0-7441 GCA_036309765.1 Caryophanon sp.
GCGCAAATTGCGAATGAGTGGATCGTTTTCATCGAGCAGTGACGTCAATGCTTCACGAATCGCAGGCTCGGTCGTTTGAGACGTCCAAAAGCGCTTCACCGGCAATTGACAGCCGACCTTTTTATAAAACGAATAAAAGATGTTTTCGCCTTCCATTCCCGCATCGCATGCATTGATAATAAAGTCGTAGTGGTTCGTCTTCAGCAGCTGCTCAATTTCCCTATACACTTTCGCTGCCGTTTTTTTGACACGAAACTCAAAGCGCTGCGGAATCATCGGCAACAACGTTAAATCCCATTTTTTCCACTCGGCGTTATATTCATGTGGCTCCTTTAGCTCGACGACATGCCCGACAAACGACGTAAAATCAATCGACAGCTCCATGTTCATTTTTTGATAGACCTTTTGAATGTCACGCATTAGTGACGGTTTTTCTGCAATTAATAATGCACGCACAGCTTCTCACCTCGCCTTTATTATAGCGTTTTTGCGCAGATGAACGCAAAAAAGGAAGCGCTCTAGCATACGCTAAAACACTTCCCTCTTTCACGCTAAAAATTGCTGCACTGCCTCGACAAATGCATCCTCATCTTCTAGCATACCTAAATGCCCGGTGTTCGTAATAACCTTTTGAATATTGCGATTATTTGTTTCAATCGGCTTCACTGCCCCGTCCTCGCTTCCTTCTATAACGAGTGTCGGCACATCGAGCGTTTGTAAAAATTCTCGTTGGTCTGGGCGCGTTTTCATCGCCTGCAATGCCTTCGTAAGCCCATCTGCTGTTGCGCACTTTGCGATGCTTCGCGCTACATCAATCGTTTCTCGTGCAGCATTTTTGGCAAAAAAGTTTTCAATGACGCCATCGACAAATGCATCGACACCATTTCCTTCAATGTCTTGCGCTTGCTTGTCACGCTTTTTTTTCGCCTCTTCATCATCTGGTGACGCAGAAGAATACGCTAAAACGGCACGCTTAATCGGGAATCGCTTCGTCTCTAGCACAGCAAGCGTAATGTAGCCACCTAATGAATGACCGAGCCAGTTTACTTCCTCAATGCCTTCCTGCTTTAGCACATCAATGACCGCATCTGCGTAATCGTACACGCTATATGCATCCTTCTCGACCGCACTATCGCCATGCCCTGGCAGCTCCACAGAAATAACGTCATACTGCTGCGCCAAACGCTCCGTGACGCCTGCAAAAATATCTTTACTCCCTAAAAAGCCATGCACGAGTACAAGTGGCTCGCCGCTTCCTCGTCTTACGTAGTTTAACATCGGCACATCCCCTTCCCATCTGTTACATGTTTAACCGAAAAACAGTTGTTACAAACATGATGGCGTAAACGCTTTGCGGTACGTCAGCGTCTTTAACGTATGTCCGAAAAATGGCTCCTCGAATGAATCCGTTATTTCAAATCCTTTTGCCTCATAAAACTGGCGACCGATTAAGTTTTCCTTCTCCACATTTAAATAAATAGCACGCGGTGATAGCTCGTGAATACCATGTGTAAGCAACTGTGAACCAATCCCCTTACCTTGCTCACTCGGCAACACGTAAATGGCCGCAAGCTCTACTTCGTCGTTTTCATGCAGCGCAGAAAAATTCGCATAGGCGACAACTTCATCGTCCTTTACTGCGACATAAAAGTTCGTATTCACTAAACGTTCCTTCAAACGCTCGACTGAATAGGCTTGCTGTAAAAATGGCTTTTGAATTTCTCGCGGGATAATCCCCTCGTACGTTGCATGCCAGCTAATGGCCGCAATATGTTGAATCGCTTCAATATCGGTTTCTCTCATCGTTCGAATCATTACTACTCATCCCCCAGTTGATTACGGCATACGCTCGTAATTCGTAAATACAACAATATACGCAATGACGATGCATACAATACCTGCAACATCTCGTAAAAACAACAGCATATTGCCTTTTTCTTTTGGCTTTGGTGCTTTTCGTATCGTAATGGCCACTAAAACAGTCAGCCCAATGAATACAAGTGGATATAAATAGCCACCAAATAACAATGCGATAATCGCTACACTATAGAGCGCTAATAATGCAAAAAACATATGTATGAAACAAGCCTCCTTTTATGTGAATACGCATTATTGTACGTCTTCCATTTTTTTTTCTTGCTGCATGCCTACAAAGACGGCATCTGCATAACGATGTGGTAAATACGTCTGGATATAGTATGCCTCCTTTGGCAAATAGTCTTGCCAATACGCTTTCATTTCATCGCCGTCTTTTTCCACCAGTCGCTTATAACGCTCAAGAATTGGCGTTTCCACCCAAATTTTTAAATCATAATAGGACGTAAGCGCTAAACATGTGCTAAACGTGCCTTCGATAACAATGATGCCTTGTGGTGCAATGTGTAGCCATTGCTGCATCGTCGGCTCAGTCGGATCGTAGCGCCAATATTTTGCTGCCTTCTTTTTCGCAAGCGGTAAAATAACTTGCTCCTTCAGACGACGCCAATCGAGCGCAGCATCAATTGTATCCTCTTGCTGAGCGAGCGGTACGATAAAGTCCTCCGTCGAAATAATCGTTACATTCGGTAGCTGATGCTCAATATACGTTGCAAGCGTCGTTTTTCCTGCACCGCTGCATCCATCAATGGCAATAATGAGTGGACGTGAACCGTCATATAATTGCTTTAGTTGCTGTAAAATATCCATTTTGTATAAACCGCTACTAAAAACAGCATCCACATCAGTTGTTAGACGATGCTACGTGTTCTTCACGCAACATGCAGCACGAACAGCTACATGCGCTGCGACTGCCTATTTTTATAGCAGAGGTCACCTGCCTTTCTATTTTCATTTCATACACCGCTGCATTATACTGTTCGATGCGTTCTTCAAATTATCATACGTGCGTGCTTCACGCTTCATCGAAATTGCTTCGCTGTTTGAGACACGCTCATTTGTACATATTAAATTATATCGCGAATGATGCCATTTAGGGGTATTTTTCGCCATTGTTGCCAATTCACTGCTTCATGCTTATTATACATTGAATACGCAAATCATTGGTGTAATGTGCTTATTTTAGTCAAATGCATCGTGCAAACAAGCTTTTACGAGTATTTTTTAAACATTTTATAGAAAAATACTATAATTAAATAGAAAAAATACGTATTTCTTGCTACACTCATATGTAAGGGGGTGCATATATGAAACGTACGATTTATTGGATTATTCCACTTGGTATTTTAGTCGCTTTAGGTGTCTATTATTGGCCACAGGAAGAAATTACAGATAACGAATTTATCGAATATGTCCAGACTACTACATATAATGAAACAACGTATGCTGCATTAATGGATAATAATTGCAGTGAAAAAAATTGGGTGTATTTCGCGACAAACAAAAGACAAGATGTTGTGGAATTTAAAGGAACGTGTTCAGTAGACGGTGAAGACAAAAAAATGAATGTACAGTTTTTAGTTGATTCAGACATGACGACTGTTGATGTCGGCGCAATGCTAATCGCAAATGAAAAAGTAGAAGAAAAAAAGCGTGACGCAACACTTGCACAATTTAATTCATAATCCAAAAAGCAATGCCCATGTAGTTCGTGGACATTGCTTTTTTATTTCATATCACTTGCCTCGCAATTTCTTGCTCCAAATTACATAGCTCTCGTTCTAAGCGCTTTAACTCCATCGCCATTAATGTATGTTCTCGTTCATTTTTTGCACGAAAGGCATTGCGCTTTTCCAAAAGTCGCTCCACCCTGCCAACCATCAGCAAGTAACGATGCTCCGGTAAAAAAATAGGATTCATGCTTACTGCCACCTCTTTCAATTACAGTTTCTTTCGTATCAACTACGCTTATATGTCATTTACCCTTGCATACTCAAAAGAAACATTTTTGATAAAAATGATACTTTTTTGACACCAAAAGAGCGTATTCCACACAAAAAGAACTAGAAAAAGTAAAAGGTAACAAAAAACAAATACTCCTCGCGCAAAAAAAGCGGTGACACGGTCATTTCGTCGTGACGTTACACTAACACACTTTCATTGAGCAGCAGCAACATGTCAATTGCAGGCTGGTATTGTTGATCGGCCGCTGCCATGTAATACGTGTATGCTCGGTCAATGTCGCGCAGCACACCGAAGCCATTTTCGTATAAAAATCCTAAATAGTATTGCGCTTCTGGCTCGTGTAGCTTCACCGCACGCGTCAGTAAATCAAACGCCTTTTTATAGTCCTGCTTCACAAAATGCCCGTGCAAATACATTTCTGCAAGCTTCGTCCAGCCTTCAGCGGCGATTGGGCTGTTCGTTTTCTTCAGCCAATAATATGCAGAGCGGTAATCTTGTTTCTCAAAATAATACAGACCAAGCTGCTCGGCTGCCTCGTCCTCACCTTCACCTGCTGCAAGTTTTAAATACTCAATACCCTTTTCTTCATCACGCTCAACATGTTCACCATCTAAATACATAATGCCAATGATCGTGTTCGCGTAATTGTTGCCGTCTTCACTCGATTTATGCAGCCAAAATAACGCCTTCTCGACATCGTAATGCTCAAGCGGACCATTTAAATGCATGAGCGCAATTTCAAATGAAGCTTTTGCATCGCCGCGGTTTGCCTCGACGTCATAATACACACCGATAAGCTCCTCGCTAATTTGCTCGAGTGCAACCGCATGCACTTCCTCATTTATATAATGCTCAACATAATACGTCAGCACCGGTAATAAATGCTCTAATGCATGCCCTGCCTCGTCGACATCAATCAGCTTTTCGACCGTGCTTTGTGTGAATGTATGAAACGTGTGCAGCATTTGCTCAAACACTTCGTCAAACTGCGACATGAACACTTCATCGTCAAGCATTTTCGGTGTTGGCTGTAATTCGTTGCTCGGGTAAAACGTGTTTAAGCATGTATGGAACACTTCAATTGATTTTTGAAGTGAATAAGTCGGTCGATACACAACATACTGACTTGCAGAAATTAATCGGTGTACCTGCTCATGCTCACCGTGTTGTAACAGCTTTTCTGCAACGCCTAACAATTGATTTAACATGTAAATTTTACATCTCCTCTTACGAAATAACGACAAATAATAAGAGCCCATCGACAAGACGGACTCTTTTGTAACGTGTTTTATTATAGTCAAATTCCATGTATTTGTCTTGCTTTTCGGTTTATTACGCCGTACGTGGGTTAAACGTTTTTAACTTTTGTAAGTAAAAATCATACGACTCCTCGCGCCTGCCTTCTTTAAATTCCGCAAACGTAATTTGCTTTGCGCCGACAACGCCTTTATCTTTCACACCTGGCATCGTCTTCGCATGATCACATACGTCCATAATCGAAAAATGAGATGGAAATGCTAAGTATCGCGCAACGCTAATTTCATTAAATTGTCCTACATGTCCGTAACGTAAAATAACTTTCCAAAATTTTTGCTGCTTCATACTATCGCATCCTCTCTCTATTTAACTGATTTAATTTTCTGATAATTATAGTGTAGCGCATAAAGCAGCGAAATCGCAACTAAATGATTTGTTTTGTACCAAATCGAGTAGGAGGGAGTGATTAACTCCCGACCTCTCACACCACCGTACGTACGGATCCGTATACGGCGGTTCAATTAAGATGAATAACGCAAAGTTTCATAACGAACTTGCAGACTTTTCAGCCCTTGGCTTTCCCAAAAGGAATTGCCAAGGGTTCTGTGTAATATGGGGCTTTTTGAAATGCGCCAGTACCCTTTTCGGGTATTTCCCCACTCGTATGCTTTCCCATAAGGTACTTTTAGACGAATGAGATTTCTGACTCTTGTTCGAGGTTTCTTCCAATTCTTCCACAGACACATACGCAACCTTCGTTTAATCCATCCATCTAATGCTTTAAATATTGAATGAGTATCCGCTAAAGCGAAATATCCACACCATCCTATTAGATATTGATTTAACTTTTTGATTCTGTATTCCATGGGATATGGCATCTTTCTTGAGGTGATTTCTCGTACTTTCTTCTTCATTCGAACGAGACTTGATTTCGCAATACGAACCTTAGGTTCTTTGTTTGATGTGAAGCTAAAACCTAGGAATTTACGTTTCCATGGGCGATCTACAGCCGATTTCTTTTCATTCACCTTCAATCGAAGTTTCCCTTCAATAAATCGTTGTACGCTTTCCATTACACGTACTCCTGCGCGTTCTGTTTTCACATAAATATTGCAGTCATCTGCGTAGCGAACGAATTTATGTCCACGTTGTTCTAATTCTTTATCAAGTTCGTCCAAGACGATATTAGAAAGTAAAGGACTTAAAGGACCACCTTGGGGTGTCCCTTCTTCCGTACTTGAAACCACTCCATTTATCATGACACCCGCTTGAAGATATTTGCGAATTAGTTTTAATAAAGGTTTATCTGAAATTCGTTTCGCTAATGTTGCCATTAGACGGTCATGGTTGACCTTGTCAAAGAATTTCTCTAAATCCATATCAATCACCCATCGGTATCCCTCTTTTATATAGCCCTTTGCTTTCCGTACCGCATCATGGGCGCTCCGATTTGGGCGAAACCCATAACTATGGTCTGAAAATGTTTGGTCATATTTCTTTGATAGAATCTGCGAGATGGCTTGTTGAATCAAACGGTCTGTCACGGTTGGTATTCCTAATAAGCGCACACCGCCATCTGGTTTCGGGATTTCGACACGACGGACTGGTTGCGGTTCATAGGTGCCATTCAAAATCTGCGATTTAATGGTTTCCCAATTTTCGAGGATGTGCTGTCGTAAGGTTTGTACGGGCATCATGTCTACTCCATGGCTTCCTTTATTCGCCTCTACTCGCTTTAACGCTTGTATCATGTTTTGCCGCTCAAGTATTTGATTCAACATCACCAGTTCGTTCCTTTCCGTGAATAGCTGTTCTTCTTTTGCCCAATTGGACTACACCCTCCGCAAATACCCTCGTGGGATTCACCACTACTTTCTAAGCGTGAGGTTTCTTCTGTTTTCTGTGTTCGTTCATCCTTATTGGAAAGCCAAGGGCTATTCTCTCTTAATTGTTCAGTCCTTCCAAGTAATTCTAGACTTACTTGTACTATGACCTCTGCTGACTTCTGACAGTTCAGCTACTTGTCACCAAGTAGGTTATGAAGGGTACTTCACGTTTCTGTCAGACCTCCCCAGGTAAGCGCATACACTTTCACACCATCTATCCGCCTCATTTACTCGATATGACCTTCGACAGAAGGGACTTTATCTTGTATTGCAGATTCATCCAATCATACCTAGCCTTATATGAGATTCGTGTTCCTCGGACCGGTGTTTTGCCTCCAGCTTCCTTCAGATTCCGCGTCACCACGGACACCCTTGCTCTTGGCTAACCTCTACTTCTGCCTTCGGGGCTCGGGACTTACACCCTAAAGTTTATGCGCATGCTGGGCGCACAATAAAAA
>JAXJTE010000013.1:0-2107 GCA_036309765.1 Caryophanon sp.
CTTTTTTTAGTAAATGCTGACCACCTTGCACGATGCCGCTTTGTACAATAAGCACATCAACGTCATTTGCTTGAAGCGTTTTAGCAACATCATACAGTAGCAGCGTTTTCCCGGTACCAGAATCTCCCGTAAGCGCGATGCATTGCTCATTGCCAAGCATCCCTTCTACGAGCGTCGTTTTGAACTGGCTTTGCTGCGAGTTTAAAAAATATTGCCCGGCCAAAAATGCTTGCGTATGATGCAGCGGTGAAATTAAATATTCCGTCACATCAAACAACACTTGCACGTTATCTTTATAAATGTGCTGCTGCTCCTGCAATAGTTTCATGAGGCGCTTCGGTGATACGCGCTGCAACTCGTTCGTCGGCTTCAGCTCATACAACACATTATTTTCATGCACGTACGTGAAATAATACACTGGTCGCTTCAAAAACGTTAAATAATATTTATTGCGCAGCAGCTGCTTTCTCATTTTATCGCCTGTATGAATCGACTTTAGCTCGATGTTGACGATGTAATTTTCGGCAATTCGTAGCAAATCAAATTCCTTGCCAATTTGCTCAATTTGAAAGCCGACGTAAAAATGATCGAAGCAATGCGCTGGTCCGTACGGCTGCAAGTAACGAATGAGCGCCTGCAAATCGCCCACCTCGGAAATGCGGATCAACACACGCTTGTAATCCAAATATGTTTTCAAAATGTCTTGCGGTAATTTCGTATATGTATCGCTAATTGTCAGCATGTTCATTGGTTTCATTCAAAGTTCTCCTTCATTATGTATAAAAGACAAAGCCAGTTGACTTTGTCTTTTTATATATTCATATATGGATATATAAATATTTTTATATACAACTATATGTTTAAATAATTTTGTTGAGCTGGTCTGACTGCGCCTTCACGTCCTTTGACAATAAATGAATTTGTTGAAACTCACTAAACGTCGTGTTCACTTGCTCACTACTCTTCGTAATAGCAGAAGCCATGACACTGACGTCCGCCGTAATCGCCTCTAGCTCCTTTAGCATGAGCTGTACCCGCGTATTCATATTGATGGTCGTCTCGTCCACCTCATTTGCAAGCCGTCGTACTTCCTGCGCCACGACGCTAAATCCTGCACCGTGCTTTCCTGCGTGCGCCGCCTCGATGCTCGCATTAATGGCTAGCATGTTCGTTTGGGATGCAATCGAGCGAATCGTTTGAATGAGCGATTCAATATTCGATGCGCGTTCCTCTAGCTGCGTAATGTGTGTCAAATGGTTGCTCGAAATTGTCGCCATTTGCTGGACATGTTCTAGCAACGATTGCGTCGTATCGGCCCCGAGATTCGACTGCTCATTTAGCTGCTCCGTCACTTCGTTTAAATGCGCGGCCATATTCAAAATGGTCGTCGTACGCTCCGTAATATCAACCGCTATTTTCATAACGCCCGTAATGCGCCCATTTTCCTTAATTGGCATATATGTCGCCTCAAGCCAAAGTGCGCGATTCCCCTTCGCTTTTCGCTTTATTTTATCACGATATGCACGGCCATTTTTTAAGTTTCTCCACATTTCCTCATATTGCCGACTATTTAAAAAATCATCGAAGCATAAATCCTCATGGCGCATTTTCAATAATGTAGCAACAGGATAACCGACAGCTGCTGCGAATAGCTCGCTTACATATTGAATGTTACGATTTAAGTCGAATCGAATGACAGCCATATTCTCCTTAAGCGCTGCCAACATTTGTGCATCAACTGTACTCGTCTCTGTATACATACACTCACCTCATCAATTTAATAATTACTAGTTGTCTTTCCCCTCGTACAAATCGCGCAAAACATCTGTCACAACACTAAAATTTTATACGAATTGCTCATAAAAGTCCGAATAAATGCCTAGCAATTCTCTTAAATTACACAAAAAAATACTTTACGACTTATTATTTGGAAAAAATAAACTCATTTCGTACAATGAATACATAAACCTGAATTATTCACCAAAACCTCAAAATCCTTCCGAGAAGTCGATGTATCGGCTTTTCGGAGGGATTTTTATTTCACTTGATAAATGAAAAAAGAATCCATTTCTGTTATGGTTATTGCGACCAAACATCAACCAAAAGA
>JAXJTE010000014.1:0-17274 GCA_036309765.1 Caryophanon sp.
AAGCAAGAGCAGTCAGATTTAATGGCGATGATTTACGGCACGCACGGTGAAATTCCGAAAGTCGTCATCGCGCCATCAAACGGTGAAGAAGCGTTTTACGATACAATTCAAGCGTTTAACATCGCAGAAGAATTACAATTACCAGTTATCATTATTACAGACTTACAATTATCACTTGGTAAACAAACGGTTGAGCCATTTGATTACAGCAAAGTCGAAATTCGCCGCGGTAAAATCGTTGACGGCGTAGAAGATGAAGAAACGAAAGAATACTTCAAGCGCTACGAAGTGACAGAAGACGGCGTATCACCACGTGTGTTACCAGGAACAAAAGGCGGCATTCACCACGTAACAGGTGTTGAGCATGATGAGCAAGGGAAACCATCTGAAGCGACAGGCAACCGTCGTGCGCAAATGGATAAACGTTTCCGCAAATTAGAGCATTTACGCTTTGATAAGCCAGTGCATGTGAACGCACCACACGATGAAGCAGACGTATTACTTGTCGGTTTTAACTCAACGCGTGGCACGATTGAAGAGGCGATGACGTCACTTGAAGCGGACGGTTTAAAAGTAAACCACGCGCACGTACGTTTAATTTATCCATTCCCAGCGGAGGAAATGAGCGAATTAGTGAACCGTGCAAAACATGTCGTAGTCGTTGAAAACAACGCAACAGGTCAGTTAGCGAACATGTTAAAAATGAACGTTGGCGGACATGCGAAAATTAAAAACGTGCTGAAGTATGACGGAACGCCGTTTTTACCACGCGAATTAGCAGGTCTTGTAAAGGAGAGCATCTAATATGGCAACATTTAAAGATTTTCGTAACGCAATTAAACCGAACTGGTGCCCAGGCTGTGGTGACTTCTCTGTACAAGCGGCAATTCAGCGTGCAGCAGCGAATGTTGGCTACGAGCCAAGCGAGCTAGCGGTTATTTCAGGGATCGGCTGTTCAGGTCGTATTTCAGGCTATATTAACTCTTACGGCTTCCACGGTATTCACGGTCGTGCATTACCGATTGCACAAGGCTTAAAAATGGCAAACAAAGATTTAAAAGTTATCGCTTCAGGCGGTGACGGTGACGGTTTTGCGATCGGTATGGGTCATACAATCCATGCGATCCGTCGTAACATCGACATCACATACGTTGTCATGGATAACCAAATTTATGGCTTAACGAAAGGGCAAACATCACCTCGTTCAGCAGCGGGCTTCATTACGAAGTCAACGCCAGGCGGAGCAATTGAGCCATCGTTAAAGCCACTTGAAGTTGCGTTAACAGCAGGTGCTACATTTGTCGCACAAGGCTTCTCAACAGACATTAAAGAACTAACGGCTTTAATCGAAGCTGGTCTGAACCATAAAGGCTTCTCATTCATTAACGTATTCTCACCATGTGTAACGTATAACAAAATTAATACGTATGACTGGTTTAAAGAAAACTTAACGAAGCTAGCAGACATCGAAGGTTATGACCCACATAACCGCGAGATGGCGATGCAAACAGCGATGCAGCATGAAGGCTTAGTAACAGGCATCATTTACCACGACACAGAAACGACGTCGTACCAAGAAAAAATTCAAGGCTACTCGGAGCTTCCATTAACGGATATCGACATTTCGTTACAGGAAGATCAATTCGAAGCACTTGTAAATGAGTTTATGTAAAGAACGAGCGTAGGCATATGCCTGCGCTTTTTTTGTATGGTACAGTAAAAGAAAAGGGGGAATTCAAATGACACAAACGGCAACAGCACATACAGAATCGGAACTTCAAGCAATCATTTACCAAGGCATGCGTCAGTTTATACCGACCTTTCATATTCGTTACAAAGGGGCAATAGCGAATTTAGATGCGGCATTAACACGTGCGATGGAGCGTGCCATTGCAAAGGACGACTACATCGCAGGGACGATTCAGCGTCACGGCTATTCGTATGAAGGCTATGACCGAGACGTGGACATTACGATTTCTTTAACGTACAATACGACAGCGCAGCAGGAGCAATTCGTGCAGCAAGAAGTACGACGCATCGTCTCAAGTATTACGACGCGCGATATGCAAGACGTTGAAAAGGTGCAGGCGATTAACGAGTGGCTCGTGTTACATACGTCTTACTCAAAACAGACGAACGGCAACCCGCACGCGGCACATACGATTTTCACCGAGCATAAAGGGGTGTGCCAAGGCTATGCGATGGCAGCATACGCGATGATGAGACAAGCGGGGCTTCGTGCACATTACGTAACGGGCGTTATTTTAAAAAACAACGAGCCGCACGCATGGAATCTCGTACAAGTAAACGGCGAGTGGTATCATTTAGATGTGACGTGGAATGACCCGCGCTTTACAGACGATATACAAATAGATGATTTTATTTCGTATGAATATTTTTTACAATCAGAAGCCGCGATGCGCAAAACGCGGACCATTCACGATAAAGGACAGCCGCGTGCGACGAGCGAGCGCTTTCAAGTGATGCGCGACATTCCGTCTACACTGCTACGCATGAACGGTACGCTCTATAGCCTTTGCCCGAGCTACGCAAACGGCAAGCTATATGCGGTGAAAGATGATGCGGTTGTATGCATCGATTTAATGGCGAATGTGCCGCGTATTGAACAACTGATCTCTATGCAAGCACTCGGCATCGTAGCAACGACGACGCACGTATATGTCATTGATGGAAAGCGTGGTAATATGGTCAGTGCCATCGACATCGCGACGAAGCAAGTGAAGCCACTTCAAACAGCAGCAGTTACAAAATTGCGTGTTGAAAACGGTGTGGTCGTTGGTTATGCGAACAAACGCGTCGTATGGAAGCAGGCGATAGCGCAAGTACAGACCGCAACAAAAGTAGTGGATAGCAAAAGTGGTGCTGTGTTACGTGAGCAGCCAACGAAGGACAGTCGCACGCTCGCTGTATTGCCGCAGCATACCGTCGTTCACGTACATGAGGAGCAAGGCGAATGGGTGCGTGTACGTGTGAACGGGATTGAAGGCTACATGTTGCAAAATAAATTGCGTACGTCATGAGGTGACAATATGGATATCATTGATTTTTTACAACATAAAAATATACGCGACGAAGCACAGTTTATGAAGCTATTTACGAAAGCGCATAGCTTGGACGAGCGGCTCGACGCACTCATCGCAAGTCAGCGCGTGCAGCTTGACGACCATCCGCGATTTTTAGCATTTTTAGCGTATTTACAAATGGAGCAAATTGAACCGAAGACGCTGTTTTACGACGTCATTCATTTGCCGAAATTTCAGTTTGAGGCGACGTATGCGATGAACTGGGCGCAAGTCGTGAAGCTAAGTGTGACGTTTTTGGCGATTTTGCGTGAAAACGACCGCGAAAGCTATGAACAATTTAGCTCGTAGCTTGTCACGCGTGAGGCAAGTTCGCTATAATGATTGAATGCACTGCAAGGAGAAAGGAGCTATCGTCGGATGAATGAAGAACAACGACTAGCTAGTCAACAAATTACTGCACCAAAAAAAGAGGAAAAAGATTATAGTAGCTACTTTGAGAAAGTATTTACTGCACCGTCATTAAAGGACGCGAAAAAGCGCGGTAAAGAGGATATTAATTACCATAAAGACTTTACGATTGATGAAGCGTTTTTAAATATGGGGGTCGGTCGTAAGTTTTATATTCGCACGTACGGCTGTCAAATGAACGAGCACGACACAGAGGTCATGGCGGGGATTTTCCAAGCGCTTGGCTATGAATCAACGAACGTCATTGAAGAAGCGGACGTCGTGTTACTAAATACATGTGCCATTCGTGAAAATGCAGAAAACAAAGTGTTTGGAGAACTTGGTTTCTTGCTAAAATATAAGCGTAAAAACCCAGATATGTTAATTGGCGTATGTGGCTGTATGTCGCAAGAAGAAGCGGTTGTAAACAAGATTTTAAAGCAGTACCAACACGTTGATATGGTATTTGGTACGCACAACATTCACCGCCTGCCAAACATTTTAAAAGACGCGTACTTATCAAAAGAGATGGTCGTAGAAGTTTGGTCAAAAGAAGGCGACGTGATTGAGAGCTTACCGAAAAAACGTCTTGGCTCAATTAAAGCGTGGGTAAACATTATGTACGGCTGCGACAAATTTTGCACGTACTGCATCGTACCGTACACACGCGGTAAGGAGCGCTCACGCCGACCGGAAGAAATCATTCAAGAAGTACGCGAGCTAGCAGCACAAGGGTATAAAGAAATTATGCTGCTTGGGCAAAACGTTAACGCATACGGTAAAGACTTTGATGATATTGAATACCGCTTAGGCAACTTAATGGACGAGCTGCGCACAATCGATATTCCGCGCATTCGCTTTACGACGAGCCACCCGCGCGACTTTGACGACCACTTAATCGAAGTACTCGCAAAAGGCGGCAATTTAGTCGAACACATTCACTTACCAGTACAATCTGGCTCAAACGATATTTTAAAAATTATGGCGCGTAAATACACACGCGAGCATTTTTTAACGTTAGTTGATAAAATTAAAGCAGCGATGCCAAACGTGACGCTGACGACTGATATTATCGTCGGCTACCCAAACGAGACAGAAGAACAGTTTGAGGAGACGATTAGCTTATACCGTCAAGTTGGCTTTGATATGGCGTTTACGTACATTTATTCACCGCGCGAAGGCACACCTGCTGCGAAAATGGCCGATAACGTATCGGATGACGAGAAAAAGCGTCGTCTGCACCGTTTAAACGATGTCGTAGCAGAGTATTCGGGTGCGGCGCTGAAAAAGCTTGAAGGAACCGTTGTCGAAGTGCTTGTCGAAGGTAGCAGTAAGCGCCGCGATGACGTATTAGCAGGCTATACGCGCAGCAACCGCCTTGTGAACTTCGAGTCAGACGTAGCGCCAGACGAACTTGTCGGACAGCTTGTGAACGTGCGCATCGTGGAAGCAAAAACACACTCGTTATTAGGGGAGTTTGTGGAAGTAGTGAAATAAGAA
Organism: Caryophanon sp.; assembly: GCA_036309765.1. Taxonomy (GTDB): domain Bacteria; phylum Bacillota; class Bacilli; order Bacillales_A; family Planococcaceae; genus Caryophanon. The sequence continues at coordinate 4,992 of JAXJTE010000014.1, forward strand.
GGGGTGGATGAGATGTCGACGTATTATACGAAAGACCAAATTATCGAAAAAGCAAAAGAGCTAGCCCACATGATTGCCAATACAGAAGAAGTCGCGTTTTTTAAACAGGCGGAAGCACAAATTAATGAAAATCAATTTGTGCGCGAAAAAATTGCATCAATGAAAACACTACAAAAGCAAGCGGTCAATTTCCAACACTTAGGGAAAGAGCAAGCGTTTATGAAAATGGAGCAAAAGATTGAGCAAATTGAAACGGAGATTGACGACATGCCGATTGTGCAGCAGTTTAAGCAATCGCAAGTGGACGTTAATCACATTTTACAGCTCGTTTCAAACAGCATTGCTAATAACGTAACGAACGAAATTATTGAATCAACAGGAGGCGACTTACTGCGCGGCGAAACAGGTGCAAAAGTGGTACATTCTGCTGGCAATAGCTGTTCGTAAATAATGGTCATCTACACACATACAATTGTGCTGTAGATGGCTTTTTTTTGTGCGTTCGCAGTAGGAAATCATCACCGTTTAGTAAAATCGGTGTACTTAATGCGGTTGAATGATATGAAAAGTGGGAACATAAGCGGTAACGGATCATGATGATTAGGGAGGATGAACGATGACATTAAATGCACATGTTCAGCAAGAAAAAAAGGCACTCATGCAGTGGCTCATGCGTTTAGGAGAACAAATTCAAGATGGGACCGTCATTTTAGATGCCACGAGTGCTTCTCCCGAAATTTTACATTGCAATGAAGCATTTACAAAGATGATGCACGGCGATGAAGCGGCATTGAAGGAAAAGCAGCTGCATCATTTTAACGACGACATCACGCAGCAGGAGCTGTACCAGCGCTTTTATTTTACGCTCGCAACAGGACAACAACAGCAGCTGACCGTCATTACGAAGCGTGGGGATGATACGACTTTTTGGAATGAAGTAAGCGGTTACCCAATTAGTTCGGCACAAGGAGATGTACTTTTATTTTTTTGCATTTGCCGCGATGTGACGAGTGCGATTAACGACGGGGTGTTTTCAAATATCGAGAAGGATGTATACGCCTCGATTCATGAGGAGCGCTCGCTGCAATCGACGCTGTATGATGTGTGTGAGCAAATGCGTTTATTTATGCGACGCCCTGTATATACTGCCATTTGTTTAAAGAAAAATAATCAGTTTTATATTGCAGGCAAAAACGATACGTTCAAGCAATGGCAGGAGCGAAATGATGTGACGTTTTTTGCGGGTCCTTACGTGTATGACGAGGAGGAAATGATCGTCAGCAATCGGCTATGGCATCATAATCGTACATTATTTCAGGAGCAAGACATTCACTGTGTATGGCAGCAGCGTATTAACAATCAGCAGCAGCGAATGGTCGCGCATTTTTCGGTGTACGTTGATGGTAGCGTAAGGCTCACGGGACAAGAGCGCATGTACTTACAGCGCGTCACAAACTTACTCAACGTATATTTGCAAGTGCAGCAGCAAAAGGAAGAAATCGAGCGCTTAGCGTATACCGATTACTACTCGACGCTACCAAATCATAAATATTTCACGACGTCGATGCAAACGATGTATCGTCAGCGAAAAGACGGGCATATCGTCATTTTAGAAATTAGCGAGTCGCAGCACATTATCGACTTGTACGGGCGAGAAGGCATGAGCCGCTTAATGGAGCAAATGGCAAAGCAAATGCAGCAACTTGTCGGCGAGCCAATTTTGCTTGCACGCTATGACAATGCGTCGCTCATCGTGTGCAATGACGGGCAGTACGATATGAAAAAGTTAAACGCGCACATTTTAGATAATTTAACGAGCGCGGCGTATGAGCTAAAGGAGCATAAAATGTACATTACGCTCAAAGTCGGCGTCAGTAAATATAGCGCCCAGACGCATTGGGAGGAAGCAATTCACCATGCGGAAATTGCGTTATCCGATGCGCGTAAAACGACGGGTACGGTCATGCGCATGTATGATGAGTCGCTGAAGCAAAACTTACAAAAAGAAATGGATTTATTGACGCATTTGCTTGAGGATTTGCAACAGCGCAAGCTTCAAGTATATTTGCAGCCACAAGTCGATTTACGTACAGGTGAAATTGTGTCGTTTGAGGCGCTCGCACGATGGCATAGTGAGCTGCTCGGCTTCGTGTCGCCCGTCGAGTTTATTCGCGTCGCTGAAAACGCAGGCAAAATTCATAAGCTCGACATGTACATTTTGCATCTCGTGCTGGAATGGCAAAGCGAGCGCAAACGAAAAGGCTTACCGATGTATCCAGTGTCTGTTAACATTTCAGCAGACCATTTTTATTACCCGACGTTCGTCGAGGACTTCACAAAAAAGGTCGATCGCTTCAACATTGAGCATGAGCTAATTAAAGTCGAGGTGACCGAAAGCATTGAGCTAAACGATATGCAGCGTGCGAAACATATTATTTCGGAGCTAACGGATCTTGGTTTTGACGTATCGATGGATGATTTCGGCGTAGGGTATTCGTCGCTTAGCTATTTGCAGCAGCTGCCGTTTCGTGAAATTAAAATCGACCGCAGCTTCATTAACAACTTAATCGACCAGCGTATGCACGCGGTGATGCGAACGATTGTGCAGCTGTCGAAGGACTTGTCGCTGCGCTCGGTAGCAGAAGGTATTGAAACGCCAGAGCAGCAGCAAAAAATGCTCGACATCGGTTGTGATATTGGGCAAGGCTATTACTTTTACCGACCGATGCCACTGCATGAAATTGATGACATTTTGCATAAACATTAACGACGAAATCATTCGAGGCGCACCTGTTTCGAATGATTTTTTTCGCTTATATAGGGCAATCGCTTTTACGATACAGACGTTCGCGCTTTTTGCTATAATAAAGAAATGTTTAAAGCTTGTGGATTAGTTGACATACTATTCAGAAGTAATGATAATGAGTGAGGTTTTATATATGGCACACACGCCGATGATGCTACAGTACTTAGAAATTAAAGAAAACTACAAGGATGCCTTTTTATTTTTCCGATTAGGCGACTTTTATGAATTATTTTTTGGCGATGCCGAGCGTGCGTCACAGCTGCTTGAAATTACGTTAACGAGCCGCTCAGGTGACGGCGAAAATCGCATTCCGATGTGTGGCGTGCCGCATCATTCCGTGCAAGGCTACATCGAAACACTCGTTGCAAAAGGCTATAAAGTCGCCCTTTGTGAGCAGGTGGAAGACCCGAAAATGACAAAAGGTGTCGTGAAGCGTGAAGTCGTACAGCTCATAACTCCAGGAACGATTATGCAAGGTAAAACGATCGACGGCAAGACGAACCATTACTTAGCGGCGACGACGAAGGAATCAAACGGCTATGCACTTGCGTATTTAGACGTATCAACGGGCGAAGCGGTCGCACAAATGATTGATGGTGACGAACGAGCACTACTGAATCAACTAAACGCATACAACATGAAGGAGCTTGTCGTTGAGGAAACGTTTTACGATGCGTTCGTCGAGCAGGCGGCAAACGCAGGTGTCGTGCTATCGATTGCGAAAAAAAATATGATAGCAGAAAGTGTCGCACCGTTTATCGTCGATGTGCCAAGCTATATGGAGGATGCTTGCACGCAGTTATTGTCATACGTTGAGCAAACGCAAATGCGTGCATTAACGCATTTACAACCGTTTACGTTTAACGAAGCGGAGCATTATTTACGCATCGACACGAACTCAAAGCGCAATTTAGAGCTCATTCAGTCGATTCGCGGTGGTGATACGAAAGGCACGTTACTTTGGCTCGTTGATGAAACGGTGACGGCGATGGGTGGACGTAAATTGAAGCAATGGATGCACCAGCCGCTTGCAAGTAAACGTTTGATTGAGCAGCGTCAGCAATTCGTCTCGGACTTTTTAGAGGAATTTTTCGTGCGTGCGGAGCTTCAGGAGCTACTCAAAAAAGTGTACGATTTAGAGCGTTTAGCAGGGCGCGTCGCATTTGGCAGTGTCGGTGGGCGCGACTTAGCCCAGCTGCGCGATTCACTGCGTCAAGTGCCAGCCATTTATGCACAGCTTGCTTCTGCACAATCACCGGCGCTTCGTCAATTTGCGAGCAAGCTGGACCAGTGTGAGGACATTGAGGCGCTACTGGCACAAGCGATTACAGACCATCCACCATTGACGATTAAGGACGGCGATGTCATTCGCGACAGTTATAATAAGCGATTAGACGAGCTGCGTGATGCGTCACGTAACGGCAAGGATTGGATTGCCCAGCTAGAGCAGCGCGAGCGTGATTTACTTGGCATCAAAAATTTAAAAATCGGCTACAATCGCATTTTCGGCTATTACATTGAGCTGACGAAATCGTACGTGCAGCACGCTGATTTAACGCGTTACGAACGCAAGCAAACGTTAGCCAATGCTGAGCGTTACATTACGCAAGAATTAAAGGAAAAAGAGGCGCTCATTTTAAATGCGCAAGAGGAAAGTTTAGAGCTTGAGTACCGTTTATTCGTCGAGCTTCGTGAGCAGTTAAAGGCGTTCATTCCGCGCGTGCAAGCGTTAGCCGCACAAATTAGCGAGTTGGATGTGTACATGAGCTTTGCGCAAATTGCCGAAAAGTATCATTTCGTAAAGCCGGTATTCCATGACGGGCGAGCGATGCGCATTGTGAACGGTCGTCACCCAGTCGTTGAAAAAATGCTCGGCAAGCAAACGTACGTGCCAAACGACTGCGTGCTAGAAGAAAATAGCAATATGTACTTAATTACTGGACCGAACATGTCTGGGAAAAGTACGTACATGCGTCAAGTCGCGCTCATTTTAGTGCTTGCGCAAATGGGGTGCTACGTGCCAGCAGATGAAGCGGTATTGCCGGTTACGGACCAAATTTTTACGCGTATCGGAGCAGCAGACGACGTAGCATCAGGGCAATCGACGTTCATGGTCGAAATGATGGAGTCGCAGCACGCCATTACGCACGCGACCGCAAACAGCTTGCTATTATTTGATGAAATCGGACGCGGTACATCGACGTATGACGGCATGAGCTTAGCGCAGGCGATGATGGAGTACATTCATGAGGAAATTGGCGCCAACACGCTATTTTCGACGCATTACCACGAGCTAACGACGCTTGAAGAGGTGTTACCACGCTTAAAAAATGTACATGTCGCAGCAGCGGAGCAAGACGGAAAAGTTGTATTCTTGCATAAAGTGAAAGACGGCGCCGCAGACCAATCGTACGGTATTCACGTAGCCGAGCTTGCACAGCTGCCAAAGCCGATTTTAATACGTGCGCAGCAATTGCTTGAAACGTTTGAAGCACAAAGCGGCGACGTGCAAATTGTCGAGCGCATCGTTGAAAAGCCGATTGAGATTGTGAAGGAAATCATTGTCGAAAAGCCGGTTGAAGTCATTGTTGAACGTATTGTGGAAAAAGATGCAAGCGCCGAGCAGCTATCATTGTTTAGCGAAGAAATGACGTCACAGCAAAAACAAGCACTCGCAAAAATGGAGCAGTGCAGCGTCATGAATACAACGCCATTTGAAGCGTTACAGCTATTAAACGAGTTACAGCAGTTGTTGAAAAAATGATTTTCTATCTTTTTATGTGGCGTGCTCGAAGGAATGTTGCTTGAAACGAGAGGCGGACTCCAGCGGGAAAAGCGTGAGACTTGAGACCCCGCAGCGAAGCGAGGAGGCTCAAGGAAGGCGATAATCGTCACGTCCATGTGACATCGCCTTCATGACTAACATCGTGTTAGCCGCCACGCCCGCGGAAAGCCTGCCTCGACGTGAAAAGTAACGCCGAGTAGTGAGGCGCATAAATACGTAATGAAAACGTAAGGAAGTGACACGATGGGCAATATTCACATTATGGACGAATGGCTGTCGAACAAAATTGCCGCTGGTGAAGTAGTCGAGCGTCCAGCATCGGTCGTCAAAGAGCTTGTCGAAAACGCCATTGATGCCGGCAGCACGCAAATTGAAGTGTTTTTGCACGACGCAGGGTTAGCGAGCATTCAAGTAACCGACAACGGCAGCGGCATGGACGAGGAAGATGCATTCAAATGCTTTGCACGCCATGCGACGAGTAAAATTAGCAACGAACATGATTTATTTCGCATTCGCACGCTCGGCTTTCGTGGGGAGGCGCTCGCATCGATTGCGTCCGTCTCGAAAATCCATTTAAAAACGTATGACGGGCAATCCGGCATTGAGCTTGTGCTAGAAGGTGGCATCGAGCGCGCACGCCATGCAGCACCGTCACGACGCGGTACGGACATTACCGTCTCACAGCTATTTTTCAACACACCAGCGCGACTAAAATACATGAAGACAATTCAAACAGAGCTTGGGCATTCGATTGATTTAATGAATCGTTTAGCGCTTTGTAACCCGCACATTGCGTTTAAATTGATGCATCACGAGCAGCTGCTGCTACAAACGAACGGGCGCGGCAACGTTCAACAAGTGCTCGCATCGATTTACGGCATTCAAAACGCCAAAAAAATGATTGCGTTTGAAGGGCAGTCACATGATTACAAAATCTCAGGCTACGCAACGTTACCCGAAATTACACGCGCATCAAAAAACTATATGTCAATTTTCGTCAACGGTCGATGGGTGAAGCACTTTTTAGCACAAAAGGCGATGACGGATGCGTACCATACATTTTTACCAATTGAGCGCTTTCCAATTGTCGTGCTATTTGTCGAGGGAGATCCGTATTTAACGGACGTTAACGTACATCCAGCGAAGCATCAAATTCGTCTGTCGAAGGAGCCGGAATTACTAGAACTTATTCAAACGACGATTCGTGAGGCGATTCGTGCGGTTAACCGTGTGCCAGAAGCGGTGAAGCAAGTGAAGCCTGTTCGTGTACCGACAGAGCAAATGAACATGTTTAAGCCGGCGTTTAACGAGGAGCGCTTGCAGCAAGTGACTGAGGGGTTAGCGAAACAAAATTCATCGCCAACGCGCAGCACGCTATCACCGCAACAGCGCGTCGTTGCACAAGAGCTGTATCGTGACGTGACAAATGATGTACCAATCATGAAAGAGCCTGAGCCGACGTTCGCTAACACGACAAAAACGGAGCCAATCGACGTTATTGAACCGATTACACCGTCGCAAGCGGAGGAGCATTTCCCGCATGTTGAAATCGTCGGGCAAATTCACGGCACGTACATCGTCGCACAAATGGAGGATGGCTTTTATTTAATTGACCAGCATGCCGCACAGGAGCGCATTAAATACGAGTATTTCCGTGATAAAGTAGGCGACGTTAATCCGAATGAGCGCCAAGCATTGTTGTTGCCGCTTACGTTTCATTACGCGGCGGACGAGGCACTGCATTTACGAGAGCGTCGTGAGCAGCTAGAGCAAATTGGTTTGTTTTTAGAGGACTTCGGGCAAGGATCATTCATCGTTCGTGAGCATCCGAGCTGGTTCCCAAAAGGCGAGGAACAACAAATTATTGAGCAGCTACTAGAGCAAGTGTTGCGCTTTAGTAAGACGGACATTAAGAAGCTGCGAGAAGAAGCGGCGATTATGATGAGCTGTAAAAAGTCGATTAAGGCGAACTATTATTTAACGCACGAGCAAATGACGACGCTGATTAATGATTTACGCGCATGTGAGCATCCGTTTACGTGCCCACACGGTCGCCCAGTGCTCATTCATTTTTCAACGTATGAAGTGGAGAAAATGTTTAAGCGAGTCATGTAGGAGGTTGTGATGATTACATTAAACGATGGCACGAAAATTTTTGTACGACAGTTTGAGCCAGCAGGAGAAGTGATTGGGCATATTCATATTTTGCACGGCATGGCGGAGCATAGTGGACGTTACGTGCCGTTTGCCGAAAGCTTAGTGGAGGACGGCTACCGCGTGACGATGCATGACCACCGCGGACACGGGCGTACAGCAGAGCTAAATAACGCACCGTTTGGCTATTTTGCAAAACGAGGTGGCTTTGAGCGCGTCGTTGAGGACGTCGAGGAAGTGATGCAGCAGCTCGGCGTGACGACACCGTTTACACTATTTGGGCATAGCATGGGCTCGTTTATCGCAAGGCGTTATGCACAGCGTTATCCGCACCGATTACAGCGCCTCATCATTTGTGGCACAGGCTTTGTGACGCCGCTTCACTACATCGGGCGCGTTGCAGGTCGAATGTTTGCACGTGTGCAAGGTAACGACATGAAAAGCCCATTTTTAAACGGTATGTCGTTTAAAAGCTTTAACAATCAATTTCGCCCGACACGCAGCGACTTTGACTGGATTGCCCGAAGCGATGCGGCAGTCGATGCGTACATGAGCGACCCGTATTGCGGCTTCGTACCGACGACGCGCTTTTTCGCTGATTTATCAGACGGCATCGTAAAAGTGTGCAAGCAAAAGGAAGTGGCGAACATGCCAAATATTCCGGTATTGCTCATTAGCGGCAGCGAAGACCCGCTCGGACAGCGAGGAATCGGCGTTTTTAAATTGGCACGTCAGCTCACAGCAGCAGGGCTCGACAACGTACAAGTGTATTTAGCAGAAAACATGCGTCATGAAATATTAAACGAAAGAAATCGTGTGCACACAATCGCACAAATTAAACGGTGGTTATTATGAACAAACAAATTGATGTCATCGCAATCGTTGGACCGACTGCTTCGGGGAAAACAGCGCTTAGCATAAATTTAGCAAAGCGCTACAACGGAGAAGTTATTAACGGCGATTCGATGCAAGTATATAAAGAATTAAATATCGGCACAGCAAAAATTACGCCAGCGGAAATGGACGGCGTCGTGCATCATTTAATCGATATTAAAGAGCCGACTGATTCGTTTTCAGTAGCGGAATACCAAACGCTCGTGCGCGACAAAATCGCGGACATTCAAGCGCGTGGCAAGTTGCCGATTTTAGTCGGTGGCACAGGATTGTACGTGCAGTCTGTGCTATACGATTTCCGCTTTACCGACGATGAGGTCGATGAGGCGCGTCGCCAAGCGTATTACGCAGAGCTTGAAAAAGTAGGACCTGAGGCGATGCATGCGCGTCTTGTCGCACTTGATCCAAAAACGGCGGCGGAGCTTCACCCGAACAACACGCGTCGTGTACTGCGTGCGCTTGAAATGATTGAGACGAGTGGCGTACAAAAATCGAGCGAGGAGCATCATTTAGGCGATACGCCGCTATACAACCATCTCATTATCGGCTGCGATTGGCCGCGCGACGTATTGTACGACCGCATTAATCGCCGCGTTGATATGATGATGGTACAAGGGCTAGAAGCGGAAGTGCGCGGCTTGTATGACCGCGGCATTCGTGATGTGCAGTCGATTAAAGCGATTGGCTACAAGGAGCTGTATGCATATTTTGATGGGCTCGCAACACGCGACGAGGCGATTGAAGCAATTAAACAAAACTCGCGCCGCTATGCAAAACGCCAGCTTACGTATTTACGCAACAAGCTCGACGTACAATGGATCGGGCATGATATGGCAGAAATTGAGAAGCAGCTCGCAAACGACGGCATGAATAGCTAGTGTTACAGGCTAGGGCAAAATGTTTCCATCATAAATAGGTTTAAGAAGTACTAGAATGTGGAAAATCCGAATAGGTGTACTAATAAAGGAGGGTTCTTTTGTGAAATCAATCAACTTGCAAGAAACATTTTTAAACTATTTACGCAAAAACAACGTACAAGTGACGGTGTTTTTATTAAACGGCTTCCAGTTAAAAGGCTTTGTGAAGTCATATGATAATTTTACTGTATTGTTTGAAGTAGACGGCAAGCAGCACTTCATTTATAAACATGCCATTTCGACGTTTGCCCCATCAAAGCCTGTGCCGTTCGGAGCCGATGCAGACGAACAGTAGCGCTTTTGATGCATTGCGCGTATAATAAAATGGAATTTAATTTTTGGAGGCATGGAACATGAAAGTAATGACAACAGAAGAAATCGTAAACTTATTAGATACAAACGAAGATTTACACGTAATCGACGTACGCGAAGATGACGAAGTAGCAGAAGGTATGATTCCTGGTGCTGTACATATTCCACTAGGACAAGTTGAAGCACGTGCAGGCGAGCTTGACCCAACGAAACCATACATTTTAGTATGCCGCGCTGGTCGTCGTAGCGAAGCAGCTTGCAACATTTTAGAAGAAAAAGGCTTCGATGTAACAAACCTTGAAGGCGGCATGATGGCTTACGACGGTGAGCTTGAGTTTAAATAATGAAACAGTAAAACGCTGTGTTAAAAGTCGATTTCGACGATTAACACAGCGTTTTTATGTTTAAACCATTTTTATATAGTGAAATTCATCATTTTTAGTAATTAAGATGAAATAAATGCTGTATATCAGTGGCAGGAAGCATGCGGCGAGACTCCTTGGGGAAAAGTGTGAGACTTGAGACCCCACAGACGCGAAGTATGAGCGTCGAGGAGGCTCAAGCCACGCCCCAGGAACGCGAGCCGCAATATGCGAACTGCCAGTTGAACGGCTAATTAACACACTCGGTTCCTAGACACTTCTTTTTTATTGAATCGGTAGCTTGCGAAACGGCAGCTGCCATTTGCGCGTATACGATAATACACGAAGCGCTGTAATAATTAAGAACACAACGTAAAGCGCCCAGTCAGAAGCAGTAAGCCCAAGCCAAATAACAATCGCCGCTAAAATTGCCCACGCCGCATAAATTTCATCGCGTAGCACAAGTGGCTTACGCTGTGCCAGTAAGTCACGCACGATGCCACCACCACAGCCAGTTAATACGGCCGCGACAATCGCTGCACTCATTGGTAGACCTAAATTAACAGCATGAATCGCCCCTTGAATCGCAAATGCCGACAAGCCAATTGCGTCGGTGAAGTTGCCCCAACGATGCCAATGTGACAGCAGTCGATGCGGAAAGAAGAAGAAAAACGTAATCGAAAAAATGGCGATTTGAAACATCATTTCTTGACTCCACAACGTTGAAACCGGTAAACCAATTAATAAATTTCGAATCGCCCCGCCACCAAATGCCGTCACAATCCCTAGTAAATACACACCAAATAAATCATAGCCTTCCTCCATTGCCACAATCGCGCCTGAAATGGCAAACGCAATGGTGCCGATGATGCTAAACACTTCCCAAGCCATGCAAAACGTCCTCTCTATAACGTATGATGCAAGCATTGTAGCAAATTTTCTCAACTTTCACTATATAATTTTTTTAGCATAACATCGCGTAAATTTTTTAGTACCGACTAAGCTTGAAAATATGGTACATTGAAGCGATACTAACTTTTATTGGAGTGGAATGTTTATGTTTACATCAGTTTTAACAGCAGCAACGTTACAGCGTGCGGCCCAGGCGGAAGAAAAAGTTCGTCCGTATCACGCAGCAGTAGACGAGCGCGCATTTATCAATCAACAAAAAGTACTTGCGGCATTTCGCAAGCATCAAGTAAGTGACTTTCATTTAAATCCATCATCAGGCTACGGCTATGACGATGAAGGGCGCGACAATTTAGAGCGCGTCTATGCGACTGTGTTCGGAGCAGAAGCGGCAATCGTGCGCCCGCAAATTATTTCAGGTACGCATGCGATTACATTAAGCTTATTCGGTGTGCTACGTCCAAACGATGAACTCGTGTACATTACAGGAAAGCCGTATGATACATTACAATCGATTGTAGACGGCGGTGAAAAGGATACAGGCTCGCTAAAAGATTTCCATATCGGCTACAAGCACGTTGATTTAATCGACAACCGTGACATCGATTGGGCAGGTGTCGAAGCGGCCATTACACCGAACACGAAAATGATTGCGATTCAGCGCTCAAAAGGCTATGCGACGCGCCCATCGTTTACAATTGCGCAAATTGAAGACATGTGTACACGCATTCGTACACTTGCATCGAACGCGATTATTTTTGTCGACAACTGCTACGGTGAGTTTGTTGAGCTACAGGAACCAACGGAAATTGGTGCGGACTTAATGGCAGGCTCGCTCATTAAAAATCCAGGCGGCGGCTTAGCGAAAATTGGCGGCTACATTGCAGGACGTGCCGATTTAGTCGAGCAATGTGCATACCGTATGACGTCACCAGGTATCGGGGCAGAGGCGGGCGCCACACTCAATACGCTGGCCGATTTTTATCAAGGGTTCTTCCTAGCGCCACACGTCGTTGCACAAGCATTAAAAGGGGCGATTTTCACGTCAGCGATGCTTGAAGATGCAGGCATGACGACATCGCCGCACTATAGCGAAACGCGCACCGACTTAATTCAATCCGTGTCGTTCCAAACGCCGGAGCAA
>JAXJTE010000015.1:0-1653 GCA_036309765.1 Caryophanon sp.
ACGCAATGGATGGAATCGTTAGAAAAGAAATATAAGCGGCTCATTCCGTTTGTGTATACGCAGCTTGTAAACGATGAGCAGCGTAAAGTGGCGATTACGGAAATGTCGAGTATTGTAAAAATGGAAAAAGTCGTATTTGCGCATTTACTGCATGAATGCTACTCGACGAATACGTTTATGCCGTTTTGGGAAATTTTATCGCGTGCATACACGTTGCGAGGTGAGCAATACAACCATTCATGGACTGCACAGACGAAGCAAGCGTGGAGCAACTATGTGCGTATTTCAAACGATCATGTCTCGTTTGTCGGCAATGAAGTGCTACAGCGTGAACGCAATATGGAAGCGGTGCTCGATTTATATTTCGTGCGCGAGGAGCATGCGTTTTATAACGAAATTGCATTGTACGTGTTTGATCGCGGCACGGTGGCGTTGTTTAAACGTGAGAAGCAGCGTTTTTTACAGCTGCTCAAGGAGGCAGACAACGTGACGGCGCAGCGACTGGCGACTGGCTTTATTCAGGCGGATGCGTTACATGCGTTAGACGACGTGAGCTATGCCATTTTGGGTAAGCTGCGCACGTACAAGGAGCGTCCGATGTATTGGGTGAATACGGAGCCGCACATTAAAGAGGCGTTCCATCGCTGGTATTTACGCAAAAACATTCATGAGTTTTTCAACGACGTTAGCAACAAAGACCATAAGCGTTTCCTTTATTGGGAGCGCTTTATTCCGAATATGCACGATGCGTTTGTTTTATATGACCGAAAGACGATTTTATTTTACTTTTCAGATGTCGTGATCGTTGAAATTTTAGGTACAGGAGCGGCGTATGTGTACGACCGTCATACGTTTAATGAATCGTTTGCACATGATGTAGAGGAATATCGCGAACAGCTATTACAGTACGACGCGTGGATAAAGCATTTGAAGCGAGAGCACATTATGAACAAAGCGCTCGTTTATAAAGATGGCTGGTTAACGCATACCGGCAATTGGCAAGCAAAGTTTGATACGTATTTAAAACAACAGTTAGGATGGGATATTCATGTTTAACTTATTTCGACGTAAACGATCCGCGACGCCACAAAAAACATTAACGCTGAACTTCTCGAACGACTTACATTCGATCCAGTTTCAATTTCAGTTAGACGGACAGCCGCTATCATTGCCAATCAGCGCGGAGCAGTTTCGTGAAGTGACGAAAGCGAATGGTGCGAAACGTTATGTGGCGTACGAATTTTTAGTAGATGAAGGATTTATTTACGATTATGACCGTTTAAGCATTGCGGATTTGTATACGATGCAGCAAGACGAAGATTATGTCGTCGCACTACAAGATTTATGTCTGCATAAGCAAGCCGAACATGTAACAGGCGTACTCAAAATACAAGGAACGCCCGCGAAAGACCCGTCGTTTGATTTACAGCTATATGAAAATGGTAAAAATATAAAGCAAATTGCGCGCGTGCAGGAGCCATTTTTTATAAAGGGCGACGAGCGTTACGTGCTGCCGAAGCCAATTTATGAGCTGCTCATTGCGATGAATAAAACGTATGAAAGCGGCTATGAAAAAACGGCGATCGTGCAGCAACGTGCAATTGAAGCAGGTGTCGAGCTTGATTCATTTTTACAAAAGGAAACATATCATAT
>JAXJTE010000016.1:0-6119 GCA_036309765.1 Caryophanon sp.
ACTCCGCAAAACGAACGTCGCGCACTACGATATGTATGTTTGCCGGTCGGAACGTAAAATGTGTAAAGAAGGCATCGCTCGCTCGTTGCTGCACGTCTTGTAATGCGCTCGGAATATGCGTGCGTCCATCAAACTGCACCGTGACAACGACCGTAAACTTCGGCACCGACGACGTATCGCTTAACACGCGCTCGACCTTCGCAATGATGTCACATGCTTCAAATGAATAGCGAATAAGCTCCTCATACACTTTTTGTGAAATCGCGATGACTTCGTGCTGGAAATCCGGTCGCACAATCGTCGTCTCTCCAATTTTGCCGCGCTGTGAAATAATGTCCCACCCTTTTTTCACCAATCGCTTAAAGAAGTTTTGCTCCACTTGCGCATGCGGCACTGGCATGACGTGCTGCCCCTCTGTCAAACGCACAAATCGCGCATAGTCCATTTCATTGGCGGAACGAAACTCGTTGACGTAATGGAAGTGCTGAATATCCCCTAGCTCCAGCCGCTTCGCAATTTTCCGCGTCATTTTGTCACTCGTCCCAATGAGCATAATGCGTTCAATCGGCGCAGCAGCAATCGCATCTTTTACGCTTTCACAATGCGCATCGTCACTAAAGATTGCACGGTGCACGGCCGTCATCGTATTTTTCTCAAACTTCGCCGAAATGCCCGCACGCTTTTGCCCGTTAATAATGAGCAAGCCATCATCAATAATGGCATCGATTTTGTATGTATCGGCAAAGTAAAGCGCGACTGTACTTTTACCTGTGCCACTAGGACCTGTAAATGAATAAATGTCCAAACCTCTCACCCCTTAAATATGCTACATTATACCATGAACTAACTGAAAAATAAGGGCTACCTCTTTTTTCAGAAAATATACGAGCATTGCCCGCCCTATATGCTAAAATATGTTGTACAACAGACGTGTAGTCGATGCGACATATACCGTCTTACAACTTACTTAGGAGTGTTTTCACGTGAACTTTCATATTGCAAAAAAAATGCAGCGTTTCCCTAATTCTATTTTCGGCGATTTAAAAGCAGCAACGATCGAAGCAGCGCAGCAAGGTAAAACGATTATCGACTTAAGCCTCGGCTCACCCGATTTACCACCGCATGAGGCTGTGCGCCGCGTGCTAAGTGAGGAAGCCGCAAAGCCATCGTCATACGGCTACACATTAACAGGTACGATGAACTTTTACGCAGCCGTTGCACGTTACTATAAACGCCGCAGCGATGTCGAGCTAAACCCAGCAACAAATATCATTCAAACAATCGGCTCTCAAGAAGGGCTCGTGCATTTACCAGTCGCATTTTGTGACCCAGGTGACATCGTGCTGACGACAAACCCTGCATATGTCGCGTATGATGCAGGCATTTCGCTTGCTGGTGCGACGAGCTATTACATGCCACTGACGAAGGAAAATGACTATTTGCCGGATTTATCAGCCATTCCACAAGACGTTGCCGAAAAAGCGCGCCTGCTCATTTTAAACTTACCAGGAAATCCAGTGCCAGCCATGCCAACGACTGCGTATTTTGAGGAAGTTGTCGCGTTTGCGAAAAAGCATAACATCATCGTGCTACACGACGCGGCGTATTCGGAGTTTTATTTTGAAGGGGATCGTCCACTGAGCTTTTTATCAACACCTGGTGCAATGGAAGTCGGGCTTGAAATTAACTCGTTATCAAAAAGCTTTAGCTTAGCAGGCACGCGCATTGCGTATATCGCTGGTAATGCGGAGATGATTGCGGTGTTGAAGCAATTAAAATCAAACTTGGATTTTGGTATTTTCGAGGCCGTGCAAACAGCAGCTGTCACGGCACTTGATTTAGCAGAAGACATTACCGCTTCACTTCGCCAAACATTTGCGGCGCGTCATCGTACGTTAATGAACGGCTTACAAAACATCGGCTGGGACGTCGCACCGTCAAACGGAGGCATGTTTGTGTGGGCGAAATATCCGCACAGCTTCACGAGCGAGGAAATGGCGTTTCACTGCATTCGCGAAGTCGGCGTCGTAACTGTACCCGGCACAGCGTTTGGCACAGCAGGAGAAGGCTATTTACGTTTAGCACTTGTGCAAAACGAGGAGCAGCTAAACGAAGCAGTCGCACGTCTTGAAACAATTCAGCCGTAAAACAGAAAAAAGCACCTAGATTCCGGTCTAGGTGCTTTTTTTACTTTATGCGTCTTCTTTTTCAATATAAACGATACAACCGCGATTCGCAAGCAATCACACAATTTTATCCATTCTGTTTCGAGGCGGCATTTTTAGCGTTGTTGCGGGCATTTCACTACTTATCACCGCCTCCTCTCATGAAAATCCGTCCAAAAAATGATATTTTAATCATTTTCTATTAGTTATCTGACCTTTTTATTCGACACAAGCGTCTAAAAAAAGTATTATTGCCTTATTTTAAGCCAAAAGTATTGCTTTATAAATGAAAACGATTATCATTGATAATGAATATCATTAATATTTGAAGGAGCTACATCACTTATGATTACAGTTACAAATCGATTTAAATTAGTAAAAGGTATGGCTGCGCATATGGCACCTGCTTTCGTACAACGCAACGGATTAGAAGAATTTAAAGGCTTCCGTGGCATTGAAATTAACGTGTCAACGCAGTTTGAAGAATACGATGAAATGAACGTTATGATGTATTGGGATACGCGCGAGGATTTCGACGTATGGCATAATTCAGATCACTTCAAAAACTCGCATAAGCGTGAGAAGCAACAAAACGATGCGGAGAAAAAAGCGTCACCAATTATTGAAAACACGGTGATTTATGCAGAAGTCGTTGCGGAACTAGTAACGAACTAATGACTCAAAAAAGCGCTAGAGACAATGACTGCCTCTAGCGCTTTTTTATTGCTCCTCGTCTGTACCGAATGGCGTCTCAATTTCATGTCGCTCGTATCGATATTGCTCCTCGTCCTCGAAACGGTTGTAACGCTTCTTAAACATGCGGAATAAATGGGTAATGAGTACTTTTAATAATGCGTATCCTGGAATCCCTAAAATCACACCTGGCACACCAAATAGCGAGCCCGCTGTAAGAAGCACAAAGATAATCGTAATCGGGTGAATCGATAAAGATTTCCCCATAATCTGTGGTGAAATGAATTTCCCTTCTACGAGCTGCACAATCGTCCACACGATCGCTAATTTAATGAGCATGAACGGAGACGAAACAATGGCGATAATAACCGCGGGCGTAATCGCAATGACCGGCCCTAAATACGGGACAACCGACGTGACCATCGCAAGCGAGCCGAGTAAAAACGCATACGGCATGCCGATAATGAAGAAGCCAATCGTAATCATAATGCCGATACAAATCGCCACTAAAATTTGTCCTTGGACGTAGGAGCTAATTTGCTTGTCCATGTCAGACATGATTTCGCCCACTTCCTCACGCCCACGCTTCGGGAAAATGTTCAGTACGAAATTCGGTAGCTTCTCGCCTTCCCATAATAAATAAAACAAAATAAACGGCACGATGACAAGCGATAAGACGAAGCCTGTTAACGCACTCACGAAGCCGGTAATACCGGATGCTAAGTTTTGTGCAAGTGATGCGAACGTATCGCGCACCGTCGTAATTAAATCATTTGAAATATCTTGTGCAATCGTCATATAGTCGATGTTGTAGCGGTCAAAATATTCGTCAAAGCGCGAATTTTTTATGTAATCGACTGTGTTGTTAATCACGCTACCTAAATAGTTCGGTAACTCCTGTGTTAAGTCGGTGAACTGGTCACGTAAAAACGGGAATACGAGTAAAATGAGTAATGTGAGCGCTCCAATTCCGCCGATGAAGATAATTAAAATACTCCAGCCTTTTGGTATGCGCCATCTCATCATCAGACGTAAAATTGGTCGCAGTAAGTAATACAAAATAAGCCCTAGCACACCAGGCAAAATCACGACTTCTACGAGCACTTGTAGCGGGTGAAAAATAAATGAAATTTTATCAAAGATCGAAATGATACAGCCACATAATAAAATTAAAATCGCTGTAAATAACACGTTGCGCCCGCCCAAGAAGCGAATGAATTTCGTCTCTAAAAATCCTTGGCGCTTTTGCGGTTCTTGCGGGTTTTCTTTCATGCAATCAACACCTTTCAAACATTACAGTATCGCTAGTGTATCACGAAAGAAAAGAGGAGCGCCATTAATGAGACGCTCCAATAAATTCTTTAATTTTTCGTGTATTGGTATCGACGTTTACATCGAGTACTAAGCCGTATTTCGGGTCGCGGTAATCGGTGTACGAGCCTTCTACTGGTACGGTCATGCCCTCTACATCAAGCGAGCCTTCTGTAATGAGCTTCACTAAGTAGCCAATTTGCTCAGACGTTTGTAAATCTGTGCTGACGTAGCCTTGCATCGCACCAATCAATTTCGGTGCTTGCATAAGTGTCGTCGTCGATAGCAATTGATCCTTCATTGCTGTAATGACTTGTTGCTGACGACGTACGCGGCCGAAATCACCTTCTGAATCGGCACGGAATCTCGCATAGCCAAGCAGCTCCTGCCCATTTAAATTATGTACACCTTCGTATAACTGCACATAAATTTTTTCATACATATCTTTTTCAACATCAATCGTAATGCCGTTTGGTGCGATAATATCAATCATTTTCTCAAATGACACGAAATCAATCATCGCATAATGGTGAATCGGTAACTCAAACATATCTTCTAGCGTATCTGCTAGAAGCTGTGCGCCCCCGTGGTAATACGCCGCATTTAGCTTTTGCTGGTCCTGCCCTGGAATGTCTGCATAAATATCGCGCATAAATGAAATCGTGCGCAGCTTATTCGCTTCCTTATCCCAGCTAATGACCATAATCGAGTCTGAGCGTGATTGCTCCTCACCTCGGCTATCAACCCCGATTAATAAAAAGTTTTCCGTTCTGTTTGTCACTTTCGCACCGGTAAATAACAGCTCTTCCTCTGTTAATTCACGCTCTTCAATTGCCATTCCTTGTCCTTCTTTGAATTGGTAATAAGAATAGCCTCCTACTGTAACAATAATTATTAGCAGTAGCCAAAAGATGCGGCGATACATAAACGTTTTATTCTTTTTTTTCGGTGGCTGCTTTTGCAATGGCGCCTGTTGTTTTGTACGTTGCTGGCGCTCACTCTTTAAACGCTCAGTTCGCGATAATTTGTCTGACATAATGAATCCTCCTACTTGTATTCTAGGACGCGCGTGGGCAAAAAGAGTTCCTTGCTGTATTATACATGTTTGCAGGCATATTTGAAAAATCATTTTACTAGCACGCGCTCATAAAGCATGCTACAATGAAAAACAATTTACATAGTAATGAGGTGTTTTACATGGCATTGGCAACATTTGCTGGTGGCTGTTTTTGGTGTATGGTAAAGCCATTTGACCAATGGGACGGCATTGAAAAAGTTGTATCGGGCTACATGGGTGGGCATTTACAAAACCCGACGTACGAGGACGTAAAATCCGGCACGTCTGGTCATGTCGAAGTGGTACAAATTACGTTTGATGAGCGCGTCTTTTCATACGACGAGCTGCTCAACATTTACTGGATGCAAATCGACCCAACCGATGCAGGCGGACAATTCCAAGACCGCGGCGAATCGTATCAAACGGTCATTTTCGTGCACAACGAACAGCAGCGCGAGCAAGCAGAAGCTTCAAAAGCCGCACTAGCTGCGAGCGGGCGCTTCAAAAAGCCAATCGTCACACCAATTCGTGAGGCGGATGTGTTTTATGAGGCAGAAGCGTATCATCAAGACTATTATAAGCGTGAAAAAGCACATTACGAGCAAGACCGTAAGCAATCCGGGCGCGATGAGTTTTTAGACGCGCATTGGGAGAAGTAAAAAAGGGCATAACAAAACAAAGCGTTATCGGGAAAGTGCATTTTCCTGATAACGCTTTGTTGCTTTTTGACTACGCTTCGTTACGCGGACGCTTTCCTGGGGGAACGGCGGCGAACACGCTGTTGGTCATGCGGGCGGTGCCACATGGACGTGGCGCAACCGCCGCACTCGAGCCTTGCTGTCGCAAGTCTCTCGGCACGTTCTTTTCCCCTAGGAGTCGCCGCTTCACACGCT
>JAXJTE010000017.1:0-2319 GCA_036309765.1 Caryophanon sp.
ACTTATTACACATCCGCATCATTACCGCGTGAACGAGCAGACAGCGCCGAAAAAAGTGTGGGATGAGGAAGGCTTTGATTTTTGGGGTTACGATGCATCAGGCTATTCGCGCACAGGTTTTAATAAAGAGGGCTTTAATAAGCAAGGCTTGCACCAAAACGGTACGTACTTCAATTACGGCAATTTCGCATCAGACGGCTTTAATCGCGAAGGCTTTGATAGCGAAGGGTTCAATCGTGGTGGCTATGACCAAGAAGGCTTCGATCGCGATGGCTTCGACAAAACAGGCTACAACCGTGAAGGCTTCGACCGTGATGGACTCGACATGAACGGCTACGATAAAGAAGGCTTTAATAAAGATGGTTACAACCGCGAAGGCTTCAATCGTCAAGGCTTTAATATTCAAGGCTTTGATCATAACGGCTTCGATGTGTTCGGATTTGATAAAAATGGCTATGACAAAAACGGCTACAACCGTGAAGGCGAGCAATACGTTGATCCAGATATTGCGCCACTAATTGACGAACACAACATGACGTACGAAGATTTAAAATGGCAGCTAAACGAGGCGGAGCAACTAATTGAGCTTGGCAAAATCGATGCGGCAAACTGTATGCTACATACGGCCGTGACGCTTTATGCAGACGCGCTTCACCGTCGCCTTGATACAGCAGAATCATTTGACATTAGCACATCTGCACTGCTCGTGTTTTTACATTCACAAGATCAATTAACGAACGATGCACTAAAAGTATGCAACAGCGTACTCGAAATGGCGCAGCACAGCCTACAAAGAGGCAAGCACGAGCGCACGAGCAACTCTGTCGATACGAAGCAAGCATGTACGATGTTAAAACAATTAGTAGAATATGCCTTTACGCACTAACGAAGAAAGCACCACTGACGAGTAATAAGTCAGCGGTGCTTTTATTATTTCGTGAAAAATTTTAACGCAGGTACAACAAGTAACGACACGACGAGTACGCGAAATAGCTGAAACATCGTCACGAGTGTTACATCCGCCCCCGCTGCCATCGCAATAAGCCCCATTTGATCTAAGCCCCCTGGAATCGTGCTTAAAAATGCGGTCGTAAAATCGATGCTGTAGTAGCGCGGAATAATAAGCGCGAGGACGTACGCACTGCCAATATACACAAACGCAGAAATAAAGCCGTATAGCATGACCTTTTTTGATAGACGCAAATCTTCTTTTCGTAGCAGCATGCCGATAAAGACGCCAATGAGCAGCTGTGCAACATGTAGCGCACTTGCTGGTAGTAGCGGCACGTCCATTCCACCAAGCTGTAACGCCATGAGTAAAATAATCGGTCCGAGCAAATACCCTGTCGGCACGCGTAGTTTATCCGCAACAATCCCTGACACGAATGCAAGTGCAATCATGCAAAGGAGCGATGAGTGAAACGGAACATGTACCGCAGCAGGTGTCGAGCCAATCGACAACAGAAGCGGCACGAGGCTCAATATACAAAGCACGCGCAGCACTTGGTAAAACGTAATCATTGTCATATGCTTGCTCTTTTTCTCAGCGGCATATGCGGTAATTTGCGACATGCCACCTGGAACAGTACTTGTGAGCGCCGCGAGTGTATCGACATGCGTTCGCTGCACAATTAATTGACTAAGCGTCACAAACAGCACGATGTAAAAAATGTTAATGGCGATCATGAGTGGCAAAAAGCTTTGCACGTTCGCAAACGCATCTACCGTAAAGGAAACGCCGATCGAATAGCCAGCCAGCACGAGCCCCAAATTGCGCAACTCTTTATGCCATGCAATCGGAAGCGGTGTCGTTAGCCGCAAAATCATCGTCGTAAACAGCGGCCCGAGCAACCACGGCATTGGCATGTGTAGCCAATTAAACAGCAGCGCCCCAATTGTTGCAAGCATACCAGTTACTATATAATGTGTAATCATTGAAAATCCTTTCGTCGTAAACAAGTGTTGAGCCATATTATACACTGATTCAAAGCGCAAAAAAAACACGCAGCTGATAATGCAGGACGTGGTGATGTAGGTATTCAGTATTTTTAGGTGGGACGCGTTGGAGCTTAAAATCACTACCGACAGCACAATTTCAATCCACTCACCTAATGCTAGGTGAGACTCGCAACGCTGCGTCGCGTAGCAAAGCGGCGTGAATTTCAATCCACTCACCTAATGCTAGGTGAGACTCGCGTTATTAACCAAAACTTCAACTTTTTGGCGATTTCAATCCACTCACCTAATGCTAGGTGAGACCGTGCGATGTAACGCGCTTGCTGCCAAATGTACATTTCAATCCACTCACCTAATGCTAGG
>JAXJTE010000018.1:0-5189 GCA_036309765.1 Caryophanon sp.
AGCGTGTATAGCAACACATTCATGATGGCTAACGTTTTGAAAACGGCAAGAAGACATACGCCGCCGCTATGTGTGAGCAGTTGTTTCTAGTTGAGAAGTTGCGTTAACGAAAATGCCCATATTGATGAATAAACCGTATATTGTTATTAAAGACTACCGTTATTTTAATGTATATAAAACTTGCATACAAGATACTCCGGAGTCTCTTTAGTACGATACGTGCGTTAAGTGAAATGGAAGCATAGTATATTAACATTTATTGTTTTCATATAAATTCAAAAGACCTAATGTGAAAGAACAACATATACAATAGATGTACCTGTTTTTCGCGTCGATGAAACTCTCCTACCAAGCTCGTACCCATCCGCTCGACATAGTGTACTAAACCGTATTTGTGCCGATATGAAACGTAATGACGACAAAGGGGAGGACCAAACATGAGCATTTCGAAATTAAATCATTACAGTTTGCAGCACGAATCAACAATTCAGCTACAGCATCGTCAAAAATCAAGCGACATTCAAAACATCGAGCAGCAAATGAAAGACAAGCTGCCAAAGACGACGCCGCCCGTTTCCTCGACAGATGCGGTGCCAAAGCTCGAAGTAAGAATCGAAGGGCACCCGAAGCATTTTCAGTTCATTCAAGACATTGAAGAGCTTAGCGCCGACGACAAAAAGAAAATCGACCAATTAGTCATGTCGAGCTTGCGTATGCGAAGCGACGGAACAGACGATTTCAGGCAAATGAACACGGTGCAATCGATCGCCCAACTAAAGCTCATTGCCGACAAGCTCATTCCGTCATCGCATCAGGAAGAAATGCATCAGGCGATTCAAGCGTATGAACGTGATGCAATCGATGAGCATGTGAACATATACCGCGCTGCACAAAAGGCGATGGATACGCTAAGTACACAGCTCGGCAAAAGCGACATTTTAGAAAGCGGCACGAAAAAAGTACACGAGCAGCACACGTGGATGACAGCAGCATATAGCAACTTAGATGACACGAACCAATCGACGTTTGTGCAATCGTTTGAAGCGACATTGCAGACGTTAACCGAGCATCGCATAGCAACCGATACGTGGGAAACGAGCGTGCTTCGAGCAGATGAAGAAGCGCTCCGTGTCAAATGGAATGACTTTGCGACGCTTTTTAACGACGAAGCGGTATTCAAATTACCGACAACCGCACAATCTGCAATCGATATGAAAATTTAACAATGCCACAACCTATCGAGCGAATCGGTAGGTTTTTTTGTTGGCAGGAAAGCAAGGGGGGAAGCGGGAATAATAGGAAGGGAGGACATGACGCTATTTACTAAAGATGCTTTTCCGATTAGCTGCTAACACGTTCGAACCGACATGGATGAGCAGTTCTTCAAGCGCTGCAACCGTAGCAATCATGCAAATTATACATAACAGTACATGCGATGGAGTGACATACAACGACATTGGATACAAAAAGAGGACAAAGCCGACAACTTGATTGCTATAAGTATGAAGCATTTCAAATGTACGGTACTTGATGAAGACGATCACGATCGAACCGACTTTGATTACGCCGATCATCACAATCCACATCATGATACTTTCGGTAAGTGGGAGAAATGGAAGTAGCACAAACATTAATACGAGCATCATGATGAAGTCCGCAATCGAATCAAGCTTACTTCCGAACGTGCTTTCAATATGCATTTTTCTTGCGATATAGCCATCTAACATATCAGTAATGCCGCATAAAATATAAACTAGCAAAAATAACATACTCAATGGCGTTATGCATAATAAAGTAATCGACAACACAATTCTTGTGATGGACATGTAATTAGCTATAGCTGTTCGTTTCAAATGGACCACCTCATATTAATTATACTATAGTTGAGCATTTACTTTAGGCGACAACCGATAAGCTAACAAAGGAAAAGGAGGAAACAATGTGCAGTTAATTCGAAAATATGAAGCGACACTTAAGGAATGTTCGTCGAGTATTTGGAACTTTCATCTAAAGATTACGTTGAATTTATAAAAGATGGGAAGGAGTGAAAACACTTTATGCGTCCAAAAATGTTAGTATGGATACTTTTTCTGCCGTTACTTTTATTTTTCAGCTTAATGTTGTACATCGAAGTTTCAATGTACGCTGTATTGCCTTTTGAAAAGGGTGGAATGAGCTTTTGGATGGAATTCAAAAATGTTTGGAATCGTTCAATATCGTTTTATGCGTTATTACTAATCGCGTCACTCTTACTATATTTCCATTTAAAACGTGAGACGAAAACGGATAATTTAAAAAAATGATGTCATACAAAGACATACAAAAAACGTTCCCACATGAAAGTTAGGCAACATTTCAAGCAGCGACAAGCATTGTTAAATCAGTGTTTGTTGCTGTTTTTATTAGGAATAACGATCTGAGATGCTGCGAAAAATCAAGTTAGGACTGTTCTGAATGAAGGTAACATATCAATACAATCTTAATGAAAAGTTAGATATCGGTATTTCGCTTTTGGAAGGTTTTGCGGTAGTTAATTTTTTAATGATTAAATTGTAATTTATATTAACCGATAATAGAATAAATCTGTGTTTTAAGGGGATGCATACAATGAGTGTAAATTTAGACATAAATGTTTTTACTGGTTATATAGATTCAAATCCTTTTTATGGTGAATATGAAAGACGTATGGAACAAGAGCGACTGGCAAATCAAAAACCATCAGCTCCTTTATCGCAAGAAGAAGCGACAAAAGTAAAAGAAAAAATCGGTGACGCCGTTGAGTTAACAGCAGAAGCGACTGCTTTTTTAGGTAATGTAGCAGAGCGTAAAGCGAAAGCACAAGCCTTGCAGCAAGCAGCGCAAAATAGTGCAGTTGGCGGAAACGCTTTTCAATATACGGGCGATTTGAAAAAGCAACATCTTGTCATTAGTGAAGCCTTCTCTAAAATGGGCGTTTACGATGCCATGAGCAATGATGAAGTACGCCAATTCGAACATTTACTAAAGGACATTACAGCTGGCATGGATAGCATTAATGGCGGGAATCGTGATTTGGATCATGAACTGTCACGTGATGCAGCACAAGTTAGTTTTATGTCTTCGGTAGCAGCATTACAGGAACTAGGTAAGAAATATGTTGGAGCAGAACATCAAGAGCGCTTTCAAGCATTGATCGATGATTATAAAGAGCATAATTCAGCAAATGTAGCGCAGCATATTTCAATACGTGAATTAGCCTCACAAAATATGCAGCAATTCCCAATGTCAAACGCATCTGGCTATCGCTCAAATACAGAGGCTGCCATACGTACATTAGCGAGTGTAACGCATAGCCAAGAACAAACCGAAACGTATCAGAACGAACTACTATCTTTATTTGAACAAATCGAAAAAGACGAGAAACCACTGCGTTCGATTTTTGAAGAAATTGAACAAAAAATGTTTGCCTATACGTCAGGAAATCAAGTCACATCAACGATTAAAGCGTATATACAAAATCGTGACGGACAAGAATTAAGCCGATTACAATCATATTGGCAAAAAATTTAAACATAATAACGTTCCCAAACGAAAGTTAGGTAGCATTTCAAACAGCGACAAACACTGTAAAATCAGTAGTTGTCGCTGTTTTTATAGAATATAAAGCATTGAGACGCTGTGAAAAAATTGTTTAAAGAGGACTGTTTGATCGACTTGTTCTGATTAGTCGCTTAAAAAAACGTGTCTAACTTTTGGCGGTCACTTCAACGACGCTTTGGGAACATCCTAAAATCACTAAGGTATTCTTCCAATTTTTGAAACTTCCGATTAATTGTTTTCGTATAGATAAACTAATGGAGTTTTTTTAAAAGATACGAGGGGGATATATATGTCTAAATTGGATTTAGGTAATTTCGGACAACACTTTATCAACGAACAGTTCGAAATGATCTATAAAGCTACATCAAAAGATTTTCAGCAATTGCTAGGGTTAAATGAGTTTCAACATATTTGCCACTCTTTTAAGAAGGGGGTTAAAAGCTTAGAGAGATTTTCTGAAAAGGAATGGTTCGGTACAACTCAAGTCATTTGGGTGGACCAAACGAAACAAAAAGCGATTCAGTTAGCATATGAATCTAATCAGGTGATTACAGGATTTTATTTGAAGCCTTTGAATACTTATGACTCTGATAAGAAATGGACGAAAAATCAATATCGAATGCCAATTCGGGATGAGTGGTTTGTATTTTGGGGTGGTACAAATGAGTTCGACAACTATCATTATGCGTACGAAAACCAACGCTATGCTTACGATTTAGTACGTGTAATAAACGGGGCTACATATGACGGTACAAATTTAATCAATGAAAATTATTTTGCTTTTGGTACAGATGTTGTTGCACCTTTTAATGGGAAAGTTGTGAAGGTCGTAGATGGTATTAAAGATAACGTCCCTGGTGAAATGAACGAGCAATATCCTGCTGGTAACTATGTTGTGATTGAACATCCTAATAAGGAATATAGTATGATTGCTCATTTTAAAAATGGCTCGATTCTAGTTAAGGAAGGCGAACAAATTAAGGAAGGACAACTATTGGGACAATGCGGGAATTCTGGAAATTCATCAGAGGCACATATTCATTTTCAAGTAATGGATCGCCCGCAATTTGAAAAAGCAAAATCCATTCGTATTCAATTTCAAAATCAGTATGAACCAATACAAGGTGATACAGTAAAACCATTGCCTATAAATGAAAATAAGATGGATACTTTCGATAAAGTAGAACATTCATTAACATTCACAGATATAATACTAACAATTCCGAAAATAATTGGTCAATATTTTAAGGGATAAGAGAAATTTATATAATATGCAAAATAAGTTCAAATAACATTCCCAAATGACACTTTGGGGACTTTATAGGAAAAACTTCCAAATGACGCTTTAAGAATATTTATTATATAGTGTGTTTCACTAGCGTCGCATAAATATTGGCAAAATATTCTGTTTTCTTTATTTTAAGTTGAAGAAGAAAAATAAAGACACTTGAACAGAGGTAGTAAACATCCATTTTTTTACTATAACCTATGACGAGTGAGACAGACGTGATGAAATCTTTATGAGACCACTTTGCCGGCGATTTTCCGAATCCATAAGTGAGCCGATTTCCATGGTGCCGCTTTGAGTAAACGACTGATTGTTAAGTACG
>JAXJTE010000019.1:0-12612 GCA_036309765.1 Caryophanon sp.
CTTGCGTGAACACCTTGGTCAATAATGTCTTTTGCACGCTTTTCGATCACTGACCAATCCGATAGTAAAAACGATGGGTCTAAGTTGCCTTGCACTGGCTTCGTAATGCCACGCGCAATCGCATCTTTGATCGGTAAGCGCCAATCCAGACCGACAACGTCAATCGGTAAGTCGTGCCATTCGTTCGCTAAGTGAGATGCACCGACACCGAACTGAATAAGCGGTACGTTTAATTTGCGTAGCTCGCCAAAAATGCGCGTCATGACCGGCTTAATGAATACGCGGTAATCCTCTACGTTTAAAGCACCTACCCATGAATCGAAAATTTGAATCGCCTTTGCGCCTGCTTCTACTTGCGCTGTAATGTCGGCAATGATCATATCGGCAAGCTTATCCATTAACATAAACCAAACTTGTGGCTGTGACACCATGAATGATTTCGTTTTGTTGTAGCTGCGAGATGGTCCGCCTTCGATCATGTAGCTCGCTAACGTAAACGGTGCGCCACCAAAGCCGATTAACGGTACATTTAGCTGCTCCTTCGTTAACATTTCAATCGTTTCAAGTACGAACGGTGTATGCTCTTTTGCGTTAAATTCGCCAAGGCGCTCTACATCTGCTGCTGTACGAATTGGGTTTGAAATGACAGGACCTACGCCTGCTTGAATTTTCACGTCCACACCAATGCCTGGTAAAGGTGTCACGATGTCTTTATATAAAATTGCTGCGTCTACGTTGTAGTTATCTACCGGTAAGCGCGTTACATACGCACATAGCTCTGGCTGCTGCGTAATTTCTTCTAATGAGTATTTTTCTTTAATTGCGCGGTATTCTGGCTGTGAACGTCCGGCTTGGCGCATGTACCACACTGGTGTATGCTCGACTGCCTCGCCTCGTGCAGCACGTAATAATGTATCGTTGAATGTTCCCATTTGTAGAACGCTTCCTCTCAAAATGTAGTCAAAACCCGCTTATAATGATATCCTCCATCAATATAAACGCTCCCTTTCATATTGTATAGTTTTCCGCTCGAAATGTCATAAAATTGTCTCGAACCATTGCCACCTTTTTGACAACATTGTTGCATTTGTTCATAGTGAAAAGGGTAAAATATAATTGACGACTTGACAAATGGAGGGCTGTATTATGAAAATTCACATTACATCTGGCACGCCAGATTTTATGGAAACGATTCGAAAAAAACACGACAAGCAAACGATGTTCATTATGCATGGAGAGGGTAACACACTGCTCGTTCACGAAAGCGAGAAAAAATCTGTATTTGCGACACCGCGCAGCTTTGACGTAGTAGACGGCGCAAATGACATCGAGCAGCGCGGCTTTTTTGCGATGCTCAACTTCCCGATTACAGACGATGCGGACGCGTTGCTTGAGCAGCGTTTACGAAACGAAGGGCAGTCGATTGCTTCTACTGCTGGCTTAATTGCTTACCGCCTCCTTCGCCCGATTAAAAACGATACGTACATCATGTTAACGCAGTGGGCAGGTCCGGCTTCGTTTGAACTATGGCAGGAGAGCGATTCGTATAAGACGTTGTTTGGCAACATGCCGACGTCTAGCACGCAAAACTTATTCGTGTCAAAGCCGTACATTACAAAATACGTCGCAAAGCCGATTGGAGAGTGAGCATATGAACGTGTATGAATTTGTTGCCGAGCATGAACAGCAGCTCATCGACATTCGCCGTTATTTACACATGCACCCAGAGCTATCATTTCAAGAACAAAACACTGCAAAGTACATTCAAGCCTTTTACGATGAGCTTGGCGTACCATACCACGCAAACGTTGGCGGTAACGGTATCGTCGCAACGATTACAGGGGCGCATGCAGGCAAAATGGTTGCGCTCCGTGCTGACTTTGATGCGCTACCGATTCAAGATGAAAAGGACGTGCCGTATAAATCGACCGTGCCAGGTGTGATGCATGCGTGCGGACATGATGGGCATACCGCAACGCTTTTAATTGTCGGCAAAATTTTATGGCAGCTACGCGACGAACTACGTGGTACATACGTCCTCATTCATCAGCACGCCGAGGAGCTTGACCCAGGTGGTGCGAAGTCGATGATTGAAGATGGCTGCTTAGACGGTGTCGATGTCATTTTCGGCACGCATTTATCGGCAAATCACGAAGTTGGGCATATTGGCTACCGCGTCGGTCCGATGATGGCGGCGTGCGACAGCTTTGATATTACAATTCAAGGTCGCGGTGGGCACGGCGCTCACCCACACCAAACGAAAGACACGGTCGTCATCGGCTCACAGCTTGTTCTCAACTTGCAGCAGCTCGTATCTCGCCGCGTATCACCGATTGAATCTGCGGTGCTGTCGATCGGTGGCTTCGTTGCTGATAACGCATCCAATGTCATTGCGGACACAGCAAAACTTAGCGGCACGATTCGCACATTTACGACTGAAACGCGTGAGCTAATGGAGCAGGAGTTTTACCGCATATTAGAAGGAACGATGATTGCACACGATGCGTCGTACACAATCGACTTCATTAAAGGCTATCCTGCTGTTGTGAATCATGAGCAGGAAACGTTATTTGTGCGCGACGTAGCAACACAGCTCGACTGCGTGACGAATACATTTGAAATGGTACCAACGATGGGCGGCGAAGATTTTGCGTACTACTTGCAGCACGTACCTGGAACATTTTTCTACACAGGGGCGCACCCAGGCTATGACGTGCCGCACCACCATCCGATGTTTGATATTGATGAGCGCGGCATGGTAGTGGCAGCGACTGTTTTATTACAAGCTGCGATTGCGTATCAAAGCGCTTCATAAAAAAACGAGTGCCATTGTGAACATTCACAGTGACACTCGTTTTATCATTACCAGCCGAAAATCGTTTTAATGCCTTGCCATGCGAAAAAGCCTACGACCGCCATTCCACCAACAATCATTAAACATGACAACGCACCTGTAAATAAAATCGCGCCAAAGCTCGGTGCTTTACGGTCGCCCCATTCATTTTTGTTCGTGCTTGCGACTTCGTTACGCGTGCCGCAATGTGGGCAGTTTTCAAAAAACGTACGCTCCTCGATTTTTTCACGACCGCTCACTTTCATTAAGCGTCCAAACTCCGCCTCATTAAAGTCGACCATCATGACGCCGTTGCAGTCTTTACAGTTAATGCGCTTTCTTGCCGCGCGTTTTTGTTCTACTTCTGTCATATCAACTCACTCACTTTTCAATTCAATGCAACTAGTATACATACATTGTTTCCCATTTGTCACGGGCATGCGCTACATTTCTGTCGGACGCTTCGTCATGCGCTCTGTTACAAACGCCACGACGAACACGATAATGCCGAGCACGTAAAAGTACGGATTGATGAAAATGGCACATAGCATCACGAGCATCGCCTGCACTGCCATGAATACGTAAATGACTTTGCGCACTGCCACCTCACGCATTTGCTCTGGCACAGGGAATAGCTGATCCATCGTAAACGAATTGATCGTCAGCAGCGCAATTTTCATCTGATATGCCGTCGCAAACGATAGCACGCCCGCGATTATTGCCGCTGCCCACCATAAATCAATAAACGCCGCTGCTACTGCTGAAATCGCCGTTAAGCGCAGCCATAAATAAAAATGGTCGTCTGTACGAATGAACGTACGCAGCACTAAATATACGTACGTGTTTTGCTGTTGAAACGGCGCGAGCTTGTACATGAAGTTTAAATAGCCGCGTCGTCGCACCGAGCCACGTAAATGCGGCACGTCCGTGAAATAATTTGCGAATCGATAAAAGCTCATCATGCGGTCTTGCTCGACTTTGACGAAATGCTCATACGGTACTGGCTTGCCCTTCATGTTTTTCGCAAGCGACGTCACATAAACGAACGCAATCGCCATAAACAGCACGCCAAACACGACGTCTTGAATTAAGAAGTGATACATCGAAAGCGCCGAAATGACGAAGCGCACGACATAATCAAGCCAAATATTCGCCCCGCGGTTTGCGTAGCGATATACAAACTCGCCTTGCACGTTACACCATTTCAGCACAACAATGACTAACACGACCAGCCACATTTCCGCCGTCGTTAAATCGGTCGTCGCCTTGAGCATCGGAATCGTCACAACATACGGCACGATTGACACCGCTACTTTTGATAAAAACGTATAGCGCAGTGCCAATTTGAAAAACTGTGGCATGTGCGCCTCTAGCGGCAATAAATACACTTGGTCTGGCTCGCGCAAAAGCGTCACCGGCTTACTCATCGTGAGCATCACGCCAACAATCAGTGCGACGAGCAGCTCTGATGGAAAGCTCGTATCCACCGTTTTTAACCATTCGCTATAGTAATAGCCACCTGCCCCGACGATAAACACAAGCACAATTCCAATATGTCCAGTGAAAATAAAGCGCATATACTTTTGTAGCTCGTTTACGTAATGTGTAAACCGCTTCGTCCATACATCATTTAGACTGTTCATTCGCGTCCTGCTCCTTCGTCATCGCAATGTATAAATCATCGAGCGTCGCGTCTGGCATGTTAAACGCACGACGTAAATCATCCATCGTGCCTTGCGCGCGCACACTGCCTTCATGTAATAAAATGATGCGGTCGCAGTATCGCTCCGCTGTCGATAAAATATGCGTCGACATTAAAATTGCCGCGCCGTCTTGTTTACGCGCATGCATTTGGTCAAGCAGCGACTGAATGCCGAGCGGGTCAAGACCTACGAACGGCTCATCTATAATGTACAGCGGTGGATTCACTAAAAACGCGCTCATGATCATGACCTTTTGACGCATTCCTTTTGAGAAATGCGACGGGAACCAGTTTAAACGCTTTTCCATGCGAAACTCTTTTAACAATGTTTCTTGACGTGTCGCAAGCGTCTCCTCGTCCAAGCCGTAAGCCATCGCCGTTAACTCTAAATGCTCGCGCAATGTTAACTCTTCATACAGCACTGGCGTTTCAGGAATGTACGAAAAGCTTGAGCGATATTTATTCATATCTTGCTGCATCGTCACGCCGTTTAACAAAATATCCCCGCTTTGTGCAAGCAACGTGCCGATAATATGTTTAATTGTCGTACTCTTCCCTGCACCGTTTAAGCCAATTAAGCCGACAAGCTCTCCTTCGTTAATCGAAAATGATAAATCTTGAATGACCGGCTTTCGCGTGTAGCCGCCTGTTACGTTTTTTAGTTGTAATACTGTCATATTTCCCACTCCAATCTAGTTTCTAGTGTACCAAAAAATATGTATTCATACAGCTTTCGATGGTACAATCATTGTAGATGACGTGCTTTGTTTTTGCTTTACGGGTTGGTCGCTTCAGGCGCTCGCTTTCCTGGGGCTCGGCTCAAGCCTCCTCGACACTCATTCTTCGTGTCTGCGGGGTCTTGAGGCACGAGCTGTTCTCCAAGGAGTCTCACCCGTCAATTACAGCTCATTACATAACAAACGTACGCAACGAGTAACTATTTATCAAACGTTTCACCCACACGTATTATACGTGAATAAATAATCGATGGAGGTTTTACATATGACAGATTGTATTTTTTGCAAAATCATTAACGGTGATATTCCGAGCGTGAAGGTGTATGAGGACGAGCACGTTTTTGCGTTCATGGACATCGCACCTTTAACGAAAGGGCATACACTTCTTATTCCGAAGCAGCACGTTGCCGATCTTTTTGACATGCCTGAGGACGTAGCGCGCAATTTATATGCGAGCGCTCCGAAAATTGCGAACGCACTAAAAGCTGCATTCAACCCACAAGGTATGAATACAGTAAACAACAACGGCGCATTCGCTGGTCAAACGGTGTTCCACTACCACTTACATTTAATCCCGCGCTACGACGAAAACGACGGGCTACAAGTAACATGGGGCGCACAGCCTGGCAAGTTCGCACCAGAAGAAATGCAGCAACTTGCGGCACAAATTAACGAGCATCTATAAAAGCAATGAACGGCAGAGGAAAATGTCCCTTTGCCGTTTTGTTATAGCATAGAACCACCACCATTGAAATGTCCACTTCACATGTGTACAATCAATGTAAGTTCTCGCTGCTGGCAATAGTGCACAGTAGGAGAATAAAACGAGCTGAGAAAGCAAGAGGAGAATTTTAGTATGAACACAAAAAATTTAGTGTTAATGGCGATGTTAGTTGGGGTGGGAACGGCGCTCTATTTATTTATGCCACCGATTAATGGCATGAAGCCAGATTTCATGTTAACGATGATGTTTATTGGAATTTTATTATTTACGACGCTTCGTGATACGTTCCTTTTATCATTAACGACAGGCGTATTATCTGGTTTATTTACGACATTCCCAGCAGGCTTTGTACCGAACATTATCGATAAATTCGTAACAGGTTTACTATTTTTCGTTGCGGTCGTTGCACTGCGTAAAGCAGCACGCTCTGTCGCAGCAGGCACAGTGTTAACGGTCATCGGTACAGCGATTTCAGGTGCCATCTTTTTAGGTGCAGCGATTTTCGTAACAGGCTTTGAAGGCGCATTTACAGAAATGTTCATCATCGTCGTGTTACCTGCAATGGCGATCAATGCAATTGCATTTTTCATCATCTTCCCGATCATTACAAATTTAGTGAAGCGTTCTAAATTTGAAACCGCATTAAATTAACGTGTAGCGTGAAAAAATACCACCGTTTGCTTTGGCGAATGGTGGTATTCTTTTTCATACAATGGTTTAATATTACATAAGTCGGCTATAACATGAATAAGGGGAGGGATTTTGATGAAATTAAAACGTATTGCGCAAGGGTTGGCAATTGGTTTAGCGAGCGGCTTTTTCGCCACACTTGCGACGACGCCAAAATCAGGCACAGAAGTTCGTTCTTCATTAAAGGCTACATCGAACAGCTTAAAGGCGAAAAAAGATGATGTAAGCACACACGTAATTGCACTAAAAGATTCCGTTCAGCACTTTAGCGACGTGGCAAAAAATAATATTCCTAGCATAGTAAATGATGTGAAAGCATCGGTGACGACATTCACGACAGAAATTCGACCAGTTGTGGCAAACTTACAGCATCATGCCAATCAAATACAATCGATTGCACAGGAGCTACAACAAGAAGCAGCAAATTTCAAAAAAGACAAGAAAGAACAGAAGGAAACGAGCGAGCCTGTCTCTTAATTTTAAGAGCAGTGCTTGCTCGTTTTTTCATGCGGCCGAAATATTCTCGCTCTCGCTAATTTTTTCACTTTTCTAACTTTAAAGTTTTTTCTTTTAT
Source organism: Caryophanon sp. (assembly GCA_036309765.1). GTDB lineage: Bacteria > Bacillota > Bacilli > Bacillales_A > Planococcaceae > Caryophanon. Next base: position 7,261 of record JAXJTE010000019.1, read on the forward strand.
TGATATAATAATTAACATACTCTTTATTAAATCGAAAAAAGCAGGTGATTGCATTGTCAGAACAAATGTATACGACGAAAGAAGCGATGCTATATAGCCAACGTGTTGCACAGCTTTCAAAGGCATTATGGAAGGCTGTCGAAAAAGATTGGCAGCAATGGATTAAGCCTTATGATTTAAATATTAATGAACATCATATTTTATGGATTTCCTATCATCTAAAGGGCGCTTCCATTTCAGATGTTGCGAAATTTGGTGTCATGCACGTATCAACCGCCTTTAACTTTTCAAAAAAACTGGAGGAGCGCGGTTATTTAACGTTCTCAAAGCGAAATGACGACAAGCGCAATACATATGTCGAGCTTACACCAGATGGCATCGAGCTCATTTTAAAGATGAACGAAAATTATCATCAAACGCAGCACTCTATTTTAGACGGCTCACTTGCATTAAAGGACTTATACGGACGCTTCCCTGACTTTTTAGATGTAATGGCGGTGATTCGTAACATTTACGGCGAGGACTTCATTGAAATTTTTGAGCGCTCGTTCCAAAATTTCAACTATACATTAGAGGACAAAGCAGACATTAACGCTTAAGCTCCTCTATAATACATATTTATCCGCAAAGTGTGTAATGGAGGTGCTGTCGTTGCATTGCTGGAAAATTTTAAATATCGAGCGCGAGTACGGCACGCGCAAAATGTATTTAATCGCGCTCATTCATGCGGTGCTAACATTTTCGTTTAGCTACGTTTTTTTAAATTTATTTAATTATGCGGTGTATGATGATCGCTACTTCGTTTATTTTGTGTGCGTCGTGCTGCTCATTTATCCGCTTCACAAGCTTTTGCATTTTTTACCACTGTTTCGCCATCGTCACAAAATGTCGATTCGGCTGCATAGACGGCTGTACGGCGTTCCGACGATTCATATGCGCATTAAAGAGCCAATTCCAAAAAGGCTGTACATTTTTTCGCTGCTGTTTCCATTTTTAGTGTTGACGACGATTTTGCTTATTGTCGCCGTTGCGTTCCCAACAATTACGCATTACGCCTCGATTTTACTCGGTGTACACGCGATCCTTTGTGCGTTTGATTACATTTACATTAAACATTTAATTCACTCCCCTGAAGATGCATTGATTGAAGAAACGCCACGCGGGTATGAAATACTAGTACCACTTTCGTAAACGTATTCGTCAGTCGCATATATGTAAAGATGTATAGCTTGTATTTTCCATTTGTAGTTTGTTATGCTTGTGAGTAAGTAATAGAGGGGAGGAATAGACTTGCTTTTACTCATCGTAGTTCTATTCTCAGTATTTTATTTATTTCAAATTAACCGCCTCACGTATGCACTTTGTACCCGACGCGAAATTCCTGAAGAAAATCAGCCAAAAGTATTTCGGACGATTAATATACTCATTACGATTTTATTAATTTCGTTTTATGTTGACGTATTAATTTCGCTATAGTGCAACTACACAACAAACGAACAGGTCAACGTGGCTTTGGTCGTTTGTTTTTTTACGAAAGGGTGACATACATGAAAAAATTACGCTACATCGCGCTCGCCTCATCGCTCTTTTTATTAGCGGCGTGCAGCGACCCTGAGGAAGTCATCGTCACATCTAGCTTAGGCGACATTACGAAAGAAAGCTTTTACGACGAAATGATTGCGATTGCTGGTCCGTCGATGATTGAACAAGTTGTGACGAAAATGCTGCTAGAGGATACGTACAGTGTAAATGATGCAGATGTTGACCAAGAGCTTGAAGTGCTTAAACAATCATACGGTGATACATTTGACCAAACACTTGAAGCAAATGGTATGACAGAGGAATCGCTGCGCCAAAACATTTATTTCAGCCTGCTTCGTGATACAGCCGTGAAAGAATCTGGTAAAACATTTGATGAGCTGATGTATGATTTACTACAGGAGCATGACGTACAAGTACAAGACGAGGCATTACAAGACGTGCTTGATAAATATACACAATCCGCTGAACAATAAAAGGCTAGAGGAATGAAACGTTCCTCTAGCCTTTTGTCGTTTGTTAATCAATCGTTGGCTTGTAAAATGCGCGGTTATCAAGTGCAAAGACGCGTTCGCTAAACTGTCCTGGCTGCGTTTTATTTAATACGCGTGTCAGCATGTTCATTTTCGCATCGATGTTGTCGATATAGTGCAAAATTTCCGCCTCTTGAATCATCGGACGCTTCGGGCTACCCCATTCTTCTTGTCCGTGATGCGATAATACTAAGTGCTGAAGAAGCATGACCTCTTCCCCTTCGATACTAAGTGCCGCTGCCGCTTTTGCGACTTCCGTTACCATGATTGAAATGTGTCCGAGTAAATTCCCTTCCACTGTATACGACGTCGCAATCGGCCCTGATAGCTCGCGTACTTTACCGATGTCATGCAGCATAATGCCCGCATACAGTAAATCACGGTTTAACGTCGGATACAAGTCACAAATTGCTTTCCCTAGACGAAGCATCGACACCATGTGGTCAAGTAAACCCGAAATATAATCGTGATGATTTTTCGTCGCTGCTGGATAGACTAAAATGTCTTCCTTAAACTCTTTCATAATGTAGCGAGTAATACGCGCAATATTCGCATTTCGAATTTCAAAGAAAAATTGTGTCAGTTCATCGTATAGCTCTTCTTTTGGAATGCTTGATGATGGCACTAAATCTGAAATACTTACCCCTTCTTCTGGTCCTACGACACGAAGCGTTTTAATGCGTAGCTGATTTTTGCCGCGGTATTCGTGAACTTCACCGATGACATGGACGATTGTTTCGGCTGGATACATGCGCTCGTGCTCCTCATTCGTATCCCAAAGCTTTGCCTCAATATCACCGCTTTTATCTTGTAAAATGAGCGTCATAAACGGTTTACCTGCCGTCGTCACACTTTTCGTTGATTGCTTAATAAATAATGTATGGTCAACCGCTTCTCCTGGTTGTAATGTTGTAATTCCTGCCAACACCCATTCACCTCTTTCGTTCAGTTTTGTTCGCCTTTATTGTACCATTGTCGCACTAAAAACTCCCGGAAAAATAGTTGTTTTGACGCGTCATTTTCTGCGCCCAAACGTTTTTTTATGATTCCACGCACTTTTCCATGTATAATGGATGTATACATAAGCAAGGGGGGAATTACGTATGGCACAGTACCGATTCACAGCATTTGAAAAAACAGGGGAAACATTATTTGATGAAACATGGGAATTTGACAATGACGACGTAGCGAAAACAGAAGGGCAGCGTCAAATCGAGGAAAAAGAGGTTGCAGAAAAAACGCACCGTCTCGTAAACAACGCAGGCAAGCTTATTTTATTCCACGTCTAAAAAAATGATGCAAAGCCGCGGCTTTGCATCATTTTTTATTGCCCGTTAAACTGTGGTGTACGCTTACCTAAAAAGGCACGTAACCCTTCTGCATGGTCGCTTGTCGCATGCATGCGCACTTGCCCATCCGCCTCCGCATCAAGTACTGCCTCAAGTTCTACTGCATGCGTGCTATGCAAAATACGTTTCGTTTCAATCATCGCCAGTAGCGGCGCACCGAGTAGCTTGCCGATTACTTGGTCCGCTACTGCATCAAGCGTACCGTCCGTGGCGTTGTAATCAATTAAGCCGAGCGATAACGCTTGCTCCCCGTTTAGCACTTCGCCTTGCCAAATCATTTGCTTCGCCTTCACCGTACCGACGCGCTGCTTCATAAAGAAATGCCCGCCACCGTCTGGAATGAGCGCAATGCCGATAAAGTTCATCGCAAGCTTCGACGATTCCTCAGCGATGACAATATCGCACGCAAGCGCCAGCGAAAATCCTAATCCTGCCGCTGCACCGTGCACAACGCCAACTGTCACCATTGGCAAATGATAAAACGCTAGCACTAATCGTTTAATTGTTTCCATAATTGTCGGTGAAATCAAGTTGCCACCCGCAGCCATTGCGCGTACGTCACCACCTGCTGAAAACACTCGCCCTGCCCCGCGCAGCACAAGCATTTGCAGCGTTGTATCACGCGATAATTCCTCAAAGCAGTTCGCTAAGTCCTCAAGCATTTGTGCGTTCATCGCGTTCACTGCATCTGGTCGATTGAGCGTTACCGTCACTTTTCGTTCTTGTTTTTCCACTAATAATGTTTCGTATACCATTGTCGCCACCCCTTTTTCGATGTTCGCTCCATTTATATTCAAATGAAGCGATGATGAAACGGCTTTACACATGCTTTCATCACCGTTATCATTTTATTTCGCCAAACAAAACAAAATTCCTGCTTTAACGAGCGATTTTACACAACACGTTTTCCCCAAGCCGAAATTTTAAAAATATGCTATATTAAATAATCGAACAACACATAAAGGTAGGGAAAATAAATGAAAGATTACCGCGTATTACTTTATTATAAATATACAACAATTGAAGACCCAGAAGCGTTCGCTACGGAGCATTTAGCATTTTGCAAAGAGCTTGGGCTGCTCGGGCGTATTTTAGTCGGTAGCGAGGGCATTAACGGTACCGTGTCAGGCACAGTCGAACAGACGAACGCGTACATGGCATACATGAACAACCACCCGCAATTTGCCGACATTATGTGGAAAATTGACGAAGTAGATGGCCATGCGTTTAAAAAAATGCACGTTCGCCCGCGTCGTGAAATCGTTCACTTAGGCTTACACGAAGAGGACGTCAACCCGCACGACATTACAGGTGACTACTTATCACCGAAGCAGTTTTTAGAGGAAATGCAAGATGACAACACGATCGTGCTAGACGTGCGTAACGACTATGAATACGATTTAGGGCATTTCCGCGGCGCTGTGAAGCCAGAAGTCGAAACGTTCCGCGATACGCCGCAATGGGTGCGCGACAACATGCATTTATTCGAAGGCAAGCGCGTGTTAACGTACTGCACGGGTGGTATTCGCTGTGAGAAGTTTTCAGGCTGGTTAAAGCGTGAGGGTATCGGCGAGTCGGTTGGACAACTGCATGGTGGTATTGCGATGTACGGTAAAGACGAGGAAGTACAAGGACAAATGTGGGACGGGCAAATGTATGTGTTTGATGAGCGTCGCAGCGTCGAAATCAACAAAGTCGATAAAGAAATCGTCGGGCGCGATTTCTTCACAGGTGAGCCGACTGAGCGCTACACGAACTGTGCCAACCCGAAATGCCATAAGCTCATGCTGTTTGAGACTCCCACGGCTAAAGCCGCAAGCCCTTCATCTTGCGATGTACGGGTGGGATTCTTGAGTGATTTACCGTTCGCAATTCATTTCTGCTTTGAACAATCCTCAAGATTAGGGTATCTCATTACCCCTCCCTATCCA
>JAXJTE010000020.1:0-1977 GCA_036309765.1 Caryophanon sp.
ACAACATACATGAAGACGAGCGCACCGACGTCCACACCGTCGATCATATTCCAAATGAAGAATTAAATGACAAAGTAAAAGACGAGCGCGACAAGGAGCATACGAAAGATACGTCAAGTTCGGAAACAGATGAATAACAATCTATCTGAATTCAGTATGTTAGTCTTTCTTCGCAAAAATTAAAGCGGAACACATTACGTTTCTAGCAGCAAATGCAATGTGTTCCGCTTTTGATGCAATGTGAAAGCAGCTGCGCGATTGCGTTTCGTAGCTACTTTCACATTTACAATAAAAAAGCCGCGCTCCTATTGCTAGGAACACGGCTTCTTTTAAGTAAAAACTCACATCGAAGTGAGCCAAGCGGGGCGGCGTACTTCACATACGCTTAATTGCTATAATCGTTCTCCGCCTGTAAACAGTACGTTTATCGTCTGTACCTATATACTACCAATACATACGTTTTTTTTCAACTTATTTTTTCTTATCTTTTGGCAAATAGAGCGCCATATTTTTTGGCTTTGCACGCAGTTCGGGCTGATCCTTTAACATGGATGTGTACACGCGGTTTGCTAAAATATCGCTCGCTTGGATTAAATAGTTCGACGCCGAATTGCAAAACTCCACGTCAATGTTGAGCTTGCCGTACAAAATCGGCTTATATTTTTTGCCGTAATCAAAGTTCGGTACGCCAAGCACGAGCTCTTCGTAAATGGCGCTCTTCAAATTATAATAGCCGTTCATCGCCGTGTGCTGCTCGTCAATCGCAATTTCAATCGTCAAATCCTCGTATGGGTTCACCTGCTCGCTGCGAATTAAATGAGTAAGCTTTTCGCGGACGATGCGCTTTAACATATAATCTTTGTAACGATGCCTTGAATCGGTGACGGTCATGATCGCTTTTCGCACTTTCCGATTGTTGACGGCGACGAAAAAACTCTCCTCTTGCCGCATGACGTTAAACAACGCACGCTTATGCTTTCGCTTCAGTAAACTTGCTTTTAGTTCTCCTTTCGTACCGAGCTGCTTTTTGAGCTTCGATACGAGCGTGCGATATTTACGCCTTGCCTTTTCGCTTTCTTTTTTTGATAAAAATACGTAGCCTGCATACACAAAATACGCATCGTTCGGATGGAATACGCCAGAGTCATCGATAAATATGTAAATCGTTTTCATGTTTTCACTTCCGTTTGCTTGTTATGTACCTAACATTATACAGCAAAAATAAAACATGGATTCGGTGAAATATCACCGAATCCATTCGTATTTACGGGAATAAATTATATTTCGTTTTGACGCGATTTAATTGCTCCGTCAGCGGCTTGTATAGCACGAACAGGAAAATGGCGTTCGACACGATATAAATCATCGTAAATGGTAGCGCTGTATAAATGGCCGCTTTAAACGCAGCTGGCTCAAATATACCCGTATTCGACATCGCCGTCCAAATATCCATGCCAAACGAGAAGAAAAAGCCTGCAAAAATCGAGAACGCAAGCAGCGCCCACCAATGATGCATTTTATTCGTTTTGCCAAGCAGTCCCGCGATGTAGCCAATCAGACCCCACGTCAGCATTTGAAACGGCGTCCACGGACCTTGCCCGAAATACATATTCGATGCAAACGCAGTGAGCGCCCCTGTTAAAAAGCCTGCCTCCGCGCCAAGTGCAAAGCCGGTAATTGCTGTCATCGCTGTTACAGGCTTAAACCCTGGCAGCATCATAAATAAAATGCGTCCTGCAATCGACAGCGCCGACATAACTGCAATGATGACGAGCTCGCGTGCGGACGGCTTCTTTTTTTCAAGTCGTACAAAAAACGGAATGAACGCAATGAGTACGATGAGTAGCGACAGCACGTAATATTTGCGGTCGCCGAGCACTTGTAGCCCGATGTAAAACGCAATCGGTAATACGACAAAAATAATGAGCATTGAGAATATGCGCTGTTTCGTTAACATCTGCTTTTCACATCCTTATA
>JAXJTE010000021.1:0-20736 GCA_036309765.1 Caryophanon sp.
AAATCCTTTTTCTTACAAAACAACGAGTGACATTCCTTACAAGTTCGCCCTAAAATAGCGTGTATGTCATGAGAAAATCAAAATGAGTCTGGATTTAGTTAGTCATGAATAATTCAGGTATATAGTTATTATAAACTAAAATGTGGTAAATACGAGAGGTTATGCGAAGGTAATTGTATCTATATAGACGGTGAATGTATTTTCGAGTTTTGTTCATCGGCTCTTCACATCGAGGCAGACTTTCCGCGGGCGTGGCGTGAGCCTTTCGTGTCACGCGCACGCTTTTCCCGCTGGAGTCCGCCTCTTGTTTCGAGCTTCGTTCGCATTGTAAATTTCAATCACCTTGTATATATGTATTAAAATCTAGTGCTAATATCAAATTTACGTTTCAAAATTTGATATGTGTTCACAGGTCTGTTGATTAGCCACTTTTATACAGCTGAATTGGTGGTTTCCAGTAGCAAGACTGAGATGAAAGTTGCATTTTAGTGGCATGGAGCGTGCGCCGAGCCCCAGGAACGCGAGCCGCCATACGCGAAATGCCAGTTTAATGGCTAATCAACACGCTTGATGTGTTCATTTTCTAGTAGCAATTATAGTACCCTTAAACAGCTTAGAAATAAGAGGTGAATGCCATTTAAGGGATGTATAGCTATATTTATAAAAAGGAAATACTTGAGAATAAGTAAATATATTTTCTTTTTTTAGTTAATGTATATATTTAGTTTATTACGTCGCGCTGCTATGCATTATGCTTGTCTTTGTGCGACTGTACGTGCAGCAGGAGCAGGCAAAATACGCCCTCGCCCAGCAAGCGACGTTACATGCACAAATGCAGCACGTCGAACAGATGGAGCGTGCCTATGCGGAAATGGCGACGTTTAAGCACGACTTACACAATCATTTTAACGTCATTGAGCAATTGATTGAAAAGCAACATGTGGCGGATGCGCGGAGCTATATGAACGAGCTACAGCAGACAGTTCGGCTACCAGAGCTGCTAACAGGGCATGCGGTAACGGACGTCATTTTGCAGGAGAAAATGCAGCGCGCTAAACAGCTTGGTATCGAGCTGCATGCGGACTTTTACGTACCGAAGCGGCTGTACATTGAACTGTTTGATTTAAGCGTCGTGCTCAACAACTTACTTGATAATGCGATTGAAGCGACGCAGCATTGTGAACGAAAAACGATCGCGCTTACTTGTACACGTCAGCACGATGTATTTGTCGTGCATGTGAAAAATCCACTCATTGCCCCGCTTCATTTCCAAAACGGCTTGCTGCGCTCGACGAAAGGCTCTGGCATCGGCTTATTAAACGTGCAGGCGACGCTCGAAAAATACGGCGGGCATGTGCAGTTTCATGAGAAGGACGGCTTCGTTACGGTCAGCGCACCATTCATAGCACGAAATGAACCGTTCGTGACATGACGCTATAAAGCATTCGACGTCGGACGAAGCATATAATGAAACGGAGGGAATTTACATGAAAATTCAAGCAGCATTTACGCCAACTGTGTCATTTTCTACGATTGGAAAGCAGCACGCACCGATAACGAAAGAGCCGCGCGATACGGTATCAATCGGTGCACAAGCTAAGCAACTGTTTCAGCAAAATAAAAGCGGCATGTCAGTCGTTGAGCAACTGATAAAGCAGCGTGAAAGCCTATTAGACATGAAGCAAAGCGTGACCGAGCGTGCGGCTGAAAAAGGCAATACATCCAGTGTGCAGGAGCAGTTAAAGGCGTTAGAGGAGCAATTAGCGGCGATTGAGGCGAAAATTGCGGAGGAGCAAAAGAAAAAGCAAGAAAACGAAGATCGACGCGATAAAAAGCCAAAGTCCGTAGATGAAGCCATCATTTCACAATCAGGCTCGCTGCAGCACGCCAAAACGTTACAGCGCATTGATCGTTCATTAACACGTGAGAAAGCATCGCTCGAAACGGAAATGAAGCTCGATGCACAGCGCGGCTTTACGAGCGAACGGAAAGCGGAGCGCCTAACAGACATCGATGAGCAAATGACATTCGTGCAAGAGAAGCTGACGGAAGCGGCTCAAACAGAAACAGACGAAGTGATGACGCTACAGGAGAAGATCGAGCAACAGCGTGAGGAAGAACGCGAATAAAAATGGGGCTGTCCCAAAAGTCAAAATAGACGTTTAGGCAGCCTTTTCATTTTGTATGACTGCAGGCTGTTAAAACGAGTGTCGCGCCTAATACAATGGCAATGATAAAATGTTTCATTGTTCCCCCTCCTTTATTACCTTATTTTAACACAATTAAATGATTTATCTTAAAAATATTGTCATTAAGCCCGTCCTCTATTCCCCCGTACAGAACAACTAAATAAAGAAAAAGCACAAACGCTATTAAATCAACGTTTGTGCTTTTTTGTAAAGGCTTCATTCTATTTTTAATAAACAATGTGTACGTGCTTCTGCTTTACAGCGTGAATAAATTCCATATTCGAAAACGGTTTCGATGCATATTGTAGTGACAAAATGCCATGTAAATATTCATGATAAATTAGCTTTCTACTGGCTACATGTGCATGTCGATACAAATGAATCATCTGTTCATCACCATAATCGAGTAACATGGCAGCTAAAATTGTTTCGGTACTAGAAATCCAAGCTTTTTTCATCGGTTGCTTTTGATTCGCCCAAGCATCATGCTGGTAACTACTCATATATAAACGAAACAAATCATTATCCGCGCCGATAAAATGACAATTCATTTTTTGATAAATCTCTTGAATGACAAACGCTGTCCAAATGAGCGAATACTCCCCGTAATCTTTTCCATCTACAAAATCTTCATGCAGTAAATCGAGCAACATCTCTTCAGAAGGCACAACAGCAGTGTCTAAACATCGCGTAAAGGAGACTCTTGTTTTAAAGGCCGCCTTGACAATTTTCATCATATTAGGTAAGACACCTTTTGGATATTTGTAGCGAATGAGCTCAAATAAATGCGATTCAGATAAGTAAAGAAGCTGTTGAAATTGCGATAGATAGGCAATATAACGTTCAGATAACCCTTTTGTCGACTCGTTTGCACGTGCTAATTCGTTGTAAACCGTTTCTGTTATAATGACCGGTGCCGCCTTTACAAAATCACAAAGCAAACGGGCACCTGTTTGATGAAAAATTTTTTCGTGCTGAGCAATGAGTACCGTATCATATAAATAAATCGATTCGTTTGTTTTTAAAATTGATTTGATTTCGTTTAGGTCGGTGATAAATAGCGATTCAGGCATACTAATGTTCACCCTTTACCTGAAAATAACGAACGATTTGTGCAAACAGCTGTTTATTTTTTTCATTCGTACTCGTCGGCATAAATTCGTTAAGATTATTATTGGCGATAATTGTTTCCAACTGAGGAATATTCAATACATAAGATGGTTCAACAATGCCTTTATCAAGTCCAGCCTTTGAAAAACGCTCTGAAAGGTTATTATTTTCATCAAATAATTCGATAAAGGTGTCTACTGTTCGAGCGATACCTAGTTCGAGCATACGGATTAAAATTGATTTGTATGGTGCTTTAAATTGATTCATCGCTTTATAAATTTGGATTGGTAGTGCGTCACTTTGAATTGCTGCAAAAAAGTTACGCATTTCATATTCGGGCATCAGCAAAAGAGAGGCAAAATAATCTGCCTTTCGTTCCTCTAATGAAAGACCTGCTTGCTCGATTGCAACAAGATGTGCTTGCCCCGCCGGAATTCCTTTTAATAAATGATAGATTTCATGAAATAGGATGAAGTTTTGGTTGATTCGCGGTTGGGCAGAGTTAATATAGCAACATGTGATGTGCCCGTAATCAATTAAAAAGCCACCGAGTGATAGATCATTGGATGAAGCTTGTAAAAACAACGTGTTTTTTTGTATAAAATGAAAGCCACCATTGATGCGATCGTGCCCACTTGGATGCTTATATTGTAAGTAAAAATCAATATCTTTTTGTACATCTTCATGAATAGAACGATTCATTTGTAGTAAATCGATCGCAAGTTCCGCTGTTAATTTTGTCATTGAAAGTCCTCACTATAAATCGCTAAAATATTGCAAAGTTGAATAAGCTGTTCTACATCTTTTACGCCCTCTGGTGACAATTCATCTTTTGAGAAAGCAATGTGACCAAATGTTACGTTGTTTGATCCATCCACCTGTACACTAAATTCATCCTTTAAAAAAAAGTTGGACGGTAAGCCGAGTACATCCGCAACTTGCATAGAAAACGTCGCAATTGTTGGGTTTTGAGCATTTAAAAGACGATAGATAGAGCTTGCTGATTTATCGAACATATCAGCAAGATATTCTTTTGAAATGCCTTTTTGCTCAATATATTGATTCAGCCGTTCAGCAACAATCGTGTTTGTTAGCATAACATTCACCCTTTCAGTTTGTTCTACTTATCATAACACGATTCTTACTTAATAATAAATATTGAATTTTTTTGTTATTTTTTAAAGCGCAGATTATATTTGTCGTTATTTTTTATCGAATAATAAATTTTATATTCATGTAAAATGAAAAAGCAGCTAAGACAATGAATGTCCTAGCTGCACAGAAATGGCTTCTAAACGTAATAGTGAACTGCACCCGATTCATTTTGTATGTAACGAATAAGGTCCCGTTCACTTATATAAACTTCTAGGTTGAACCGAATTTTTAGGTGCCATTGCAAATTTTGCATATACGTATAATTAATGTGAGCTTTTTTGAAACGGGATATACTTAATAAACGAGTCTAAGTCGATTTCAAAATACTCCTCTATATCTCGCTTTAAGTTAGCTTCTAATAGAATAAATTCCTGTACGATGTCATGTAAATCAAAAATAGTAGATATATATATAAGGTGATTAACTTTTAGATTTAAACTTTTTTTCTTCGTTTTCCTGTATACTATTCTTACCAGATATGAAACGGAGAAAAATGATGCGTAAAATTGTCTTAATTCCTGAAGAACAAATTCCCGCTGCGTTAGAAGAATTAAAGCTTGTCATGAAAGAAGAAAACCATCAGAAAATGTTCGTTCGCTACCAAGTGATTTATATGTTACTTTCGGGCGAATCGTATGAAACAATTGTTGACTATACCGGCCTTTCTTTAGCGACGCTGTTTAATTATCGCAGAGCTTATTGTGAAAAAGGGATCGCTGGACTTGGACGTAAAAAACAACCTGGTCGAAAGCGTCATTTAACAGCTGAACAAGAAGTACAAGTCGTCGCGACAGTTGTCAACCAAACACCTCAAGACAATGGTTTTCCCGTTGAAATGAATTGGACAGCGCCTCTTCTTCGCGATTGGATTGAGCGAACATTTGGGGTATCTTTTTCTGTGCGTGGGACACGTGATTTATTGTATCGTCTTGGTTTAAGTTATACGAAACCAACGTACACATTGGAAAAAGCAGATCCCCTCAAACAAGCAGTTTTCCTTGAAGAATTTGAACAGGCGAAAAAAAACTGATTCATGGCCAAATTGATCGTATTTTATTTGAAGACGAATCGATGATCCGTGATTACCAAGCCATTTCCAACACGTGGTTTCTAAAAGGGCAACAAAAAATCATTCCAACATACGGCCGACATCAAGGCGTGAAGCTACTTGGTACATTGGATTACGAAACAGGCGATGTATTTTGCGTGCAAGAAGAACAATATACCGCTGTTGAATTCCTACGTTTTTTAGAAAAAGTCATCGCTCGTTATCCGAATGAACGCATCGTGATGATACTAGACAATGCGCGTATACACCATGCAAAATTGATCCAACCATTTTTAGAAAAGCATCAAGATTCCTTTGAATTTCTGTTTCTTCCACCGTATAGTCCCGCTTTCAATTTAATCGAAGGATTATGGAAATGGATGAAGGCAACGGTGATCCATAATGTCTTTTACTCGAATGTCGGAAAGATTCAACGTGCTGTCCAAGGCTTTATCCAAATGATTAATCAAACACCTGAAAACACGGTGAATAGACTGTGCTTGAAACTCTAATTTTCTTTCACCGTCTATATAGATGGATTTATCTTCTTTGGATGGACATCTTTTGACTAACTGAATTCATTATAATACTAAGTAGAAAGATTCAATTATGAAGATAAGAGGTGGGCAAATGGGTGTTTTAAAGAAGGTTACACAAGCTGCTGTGTTCGCAGGTGCAATGTTTACAACGTCGATGACAGCGAATGCGATTATGGAGTTCGACGATGTGCCGCGTACGACGCAATTTTACGAGCCAATTACATGGGCAGGTTCAGCGGAATTAATTAACGGCTATGGTGATGGTACGTTTAAGCCAAAAGCAGTATTAACGGAGGCGCATTTTGCGTTAATGATGGCACGTTTCATTGACCGCAACACGTTAAATACAACAAAAGGCAATGAGCGCGACGTGGCGTATAACATGTTAAAAACGTATGGTATTTCGTTAGCAGGTCAAACGAATAAAAAAGCGCAGGCGGCGACATTTACGCGTTTGCAAGTGGCGAAAGCATTTTACACATATGTTGAAGGAAAGACGCCAACCGATCAGCAAGCGATTGATTGGATGTATGTACACAACATTTCAAAGGGAAAAGGTGTCAGCAAAAATAAGTACATCGAGTTTGGAGGCAATGATCCGTTAAAGCGCGAGCATATGGCGCAGTTTTTCAAAAATTTATATACGAACTGGTATTTTGATAAGCATGTGTTAAAAAAGAGTTTTACGGAAAGTGAACTGTTTGCGGACGATTCAATTTTATTAGAGCCGGTCGTAGCAGACTTTAACGGGGATGGTATCGATGAAATGCTTATAAAATACGATACGATTCCAGATGACCCAGAATCTCCAGGCTGGAAAGATGCTTTATTTGCGTATCGTTACTTTGCGTTATATCGCTTCAATAATGATACGAACAAGTGGGAATATACAGATGGCGACTTTTTATTCACAGTCGGCGATGATAATTGGTATAGAAAAGAAATAGTATCGATGACAGGGGATCAAGCTGAGCAATTACTTATGTATTCAGGAGCATATCGTAGGCTAACGATTGCAGCAGTCACAGCGAAAGATTTATACGACGTAAAAGTATCATCAACACCATTATTTGCGCATGAAAATGCTAGTTGGGAAATCATCGATAATAAATTAGTAATTGATTCTAGCTACAGTTATTCAGGTTTATATGCGTTTGAGCAAGGTAAGCTAGTAGCGAAATCATTAACGCAGCTGCCAAAAATCGAGGAGCCTGCTAATACGTTAAATATTCAATATAGCATTCGAGAAGATGGTACAGTGAAATCATCGTATTACAATGGCGAAACGATTTACGCAAAAGTTGGACAAGTATTAGACTTTGACCAAGGTGAATATGATTGGTATGAAAAGCCTGTTAGTATTATGACAAGTCATAGCGATGTAATGGGCGATGAAGAAGGACTATACAATACATTTGTACGCCCAGGTGTTGTAGAATATCAAATTGTACCACAAGAAGATTGGGATAATAACTGGGACAAAGCATTAACGATTTACATTCATGTAACGTATTAAGCGTACAAATAGGCTAGAGGAAAAAGCGTCCTCTAGCCTGTTCGCTATGCTTTTTTCGGTAACAACGACAGCGCGAGCACCATGCCGATAATGCAAAGGGCACCGACAAATTGCCATAAGCCAAATGGAAGTGCGAGCCACACGATGCTGCTAACGACTGCTGTGAGCGGTTCAAATGTGCCAAATATGCTCGTTTCCTTTGGCGAGATGTAGTTCAAGCTTGCGACGAACAGCCAAAATGCAAGCGCTGTGCCGCAAACGATCGAGAACGTTAAGCCAACGATTGTCGGTGTGCCCCACGTCATGTCACCGGTTTGCCAAAATGGTGCAACGAAGTTAAAGACAAATCCTGCCACAAGCATGGCCCAGCCGACGACTAAAATAGATGATTGCGTTTCAAGAAGCGGCTTTGCGTACAGCGTATAAAAGGCGAGCGCAAGCCCTGAAATAATGCCCCACACAATCGCGGCAACTGGTACTGAGAGCGATGACGTATCGCCGTTTGTGAGCAATAAAAACGTTCCGATAATCGTGAAAAAAATGAGCGCCGCATCAAGCTTCGTAAACGGCTGCTGCTTCGTCATAATATAAAATAAAATGATGAACACGGGCGCTAAATATTGTAGCAGCGTCGCCATCGCAGCGTTGCCAAGTGCAATCGAAATCATGTACGAATATTGCACGAGCAGCATGCCGACAATGCTAAAAATAAGAAGGCGACTAGCATCGCGCTTCGTTTTCCAAATGTTCAAAATCGGCTTGCTTAGCAACAGCTGTGAGCCAACGAGCAATGTGCCACCAATCAACAGTCGCACTGTAACGAACCAATTGACGTCTACGTGCTGTTGCTGGAATAAATATTGCGCAACGGTGCCACCAATTCCCCAAAAGGCGGCACTAATTAAGGCGTAAAAAACACCAATCCAACGTTTGTTCTTCATACAATCCTCCAAGTATCGCTATTGTTCTTTTAACTGTACATTGCTTTGTCTAAAAAAGATAGATATGCCGAAAAAATGAAGGTGGACGAAAATAGTACGTCAATATGTGACGATTTACAGAATACGTGTCAAGACAACGATCATATTTCGGTGCTTTAGCAACTGTAACGTTCCACTTTTTGTTAGAAATCCAGACTTTTTAGAACTTTATGCGTGTTTTTTGTAAAGATTGTGCAAAACGAGGGGAATTCTTTTCTTTCATTTTTACTTCTCTTATAATGAGTTATATGTAAGCGGTTGCGCACCGCGAATGGGCATAGGACAGTAGGGAGAGAACAAATGGAATTATTTACGTCAATGAATCGATTGAACCGCTTTTATGTTGCACAAGTAAATGAAATTTGCACGACGCGTAAAATGACGTCTATGCAATTTCAAATTTTGCGTTACATTTTCCGTTATGGAAGCTGTACGAGCATGGACATTGTAAAAGCGTG
This sequence comes from Caryophanon sp., assembly GCA_036309765.1. Lineage (GTDB taxonomy): Bacteria > Bacillota > Bacilli > Bacillales_A > Planococcaceae > Caryophanon. Next base: position 8,996 of record JAXJTE010000021.1, read on the forward strand.
GAAAGTAGAAAAACCAACTGTATCTGAACATATTCGTCGACTGCATGACAAAGAATGGATTGCCATTACGCAAGGGGCAGATAAGCGTGTGAAAAATTTGGCGCTAACACATGCAGGGGAATCGGTTTATGAAGAAATTTTAGTAGAAGTAGAAGCGCTACATCAAAAAGTAACGGCTAACTTTACAGAAGAAGAAGTGGCGATCTTTACGCGCTTTATGCTTCATTTAGAAGACGAGCTGTTATCTTTAGACTAAACATATATGAATACACATCAAAGAAAACGTCGTAAAAAGAGCTAACGAGTAGGTGAAAACTTATTCGTTAGCTCTTTTTCGTATATATATGCATAAAAATGTTAATAAATTACAAGGTGTTATCGGTTTCATTCGGCTTTGTGAATTATATTTTTTTATTGATATTTGTCATGATACAAAGTGTTCCTGTAAGTTATATTGATAATTCTTATTTAACTATTTGATATTTTTATAAACATAACGTGAAGTGTTCGTAAACGGACTGTCAATACATAAGTATCTAATTGATAATGTTATCAGTGACATTGATAATCATTATCGTTAGTTGTATGATACGAACTTGTAGAGAGAATTTCTAGGAGGAACATAGATGAAAAACATGAAGAAATGGATTGCACTCCCAGCACTTGCATTGACGTTAACGCTTGCAGCATGCTCGGGCGACGAAGAAAAAGAACAAGCAGATGCAACGGACAAAGAGAGTACGGGACAATTAGAGAATTTAACAATCGGTTTATCGAGCGACGTTGGTCCATTAAATATTTATACAGGCAACTTAGACTGGCTAACAGATATGGTGTATGACAAATTATTCTCCCCATCACCGTACGTGGACGAGCCGACACCGTGGTTAGCAGAATCGGCAACACAAATTGATGATGATACGTGGGAAGTCGTTGTGCGTGACGGTATTACATGGCATGACGGTGAAGCATTCACAGCAGAGGACGTAAAATTTACATATGAGTATTACCGTGACGGTCCAGCGAATCGCCATACGCACCACGTAAGCGAAGTGCCACAAATTGATGAAATTAACATTGGAGCAGATGGTAAGACCGTGACATTTGAATGTGCATATGCATGCCCATCACTGGAAACGATTACATTTGCGGACTTACCGATTTTACCAGAACATATTTGGAGTAACGTTGAAAACCCGCGCAAATATACGGACCTTGCAATCGGCACAGGACCATTCAAGCTAACGGAATACGTAGCAGACCAGCATTACATTTTAGAAGCAAACAACGATTACTTCATGGGTGAGCCGTCTGTTGCGAAATTAACGTTACCGATTATTTCAGACCCATCGGCAATGTTTAACGCCTTAAAATCAGGGCAAATTGACGTGTCAGCGCGTACAGTACCAGCAGAGCTAGTGAGCACGTTCACATCATCAGGTGAGTTTAAATTAGCAGAAGCATCGAACTTATCGATTGTGCAGTTCGGCTTAAACTACCAAAAAGCACCGTTTAATAACGAGCAGTTCCGTCAAGCGATGTCGTTCGCGGTAGATCGTCAAGCAATTGTCGATACGATTTTACTCGGACAAGGGCAAGCCGGAGATAAAGGCTATCCGCACCCAGCTTCACCATGGACGAGCCCAGAGTTATCAACACCGTATGATACAGCGCAAGCGATTGCAATTTTAGATGAACTTGGCTATAAAGATGCGAACGGTGATGGCTTCCGTGAAACACCAGAAGGCGACGAGCTAAACATTTCGATTAAAGTATCGTCAGCAGAACCAATTTACGTACGCGCAGCTGAAATGATGGTTGAGCAATATAAAGAAGTTGGCTTGAATTTATTCGTTGAAACATTAGACCCAACGACGTTCGCTGCACATAACTCAGAGAAAAACTTCGACACGTACGTTAGCTTAATCGGCCCACATGGCGTAGCAGACCCAGACCAATTCATTATGTCGCACCGCTCAGGTTATTTATGGGCAAAAGAGATGCCGTACCCAGCGATGGATACGTTAATTGAACAGTGGATGGCAGCACCGACGATTGCGGAGCGTAAGTTGATTTCATTTGATATGCAAAAGCTTTATAACGAGCAGCCAACAGCGGTTGCACTGTATTACCCGAAAGAAGTGTATGCATACAACGCAGAAAAATATGACGGCTACGTAGAATCATTAGGCTACGGCATTGTGAACAAGTTCTCATTCTTACCAGAAGAAACGAAGCAAGCTGTATCAGCAACAGAACCAGTAATTGTAAAATAAGGTGGCAACGAACATGAGCAGAACATTTTCGACAATCGGAAAAAAACTGTTCCAATACATGCTCGTGCTTTTTGTGGCAATCACGATTAATTTCGGATTGCCACGTTTAGCACCTGGAGACCCTTTGCTTTATTTTTTTGATGAATCGACTATTCGTGAGCTAACGGATGTGCAGCGACAGGACGTTCTCAATTCAGTAGGTTTAGGCGGCTCATTGTGGGAACAATACATAAGTTATTTACAAGGCATTTTGACGTGGGATTTCGGTTATTCGATTACGTACGCGCAGCCTGTGACGTCCATTATTGCGGACAAGCTTGGCTGGACGTTACTGCTCGTATTACCAGCATTACTACTTAGCACGATTATTGGTGTATTGATTGGTGCGTATTCAGCGTGGAATCGAGGCAAAGGTCGTGACGTCACGCTACTGACGACGATGTTAACGTTTCAAGCGATTCCAGGTTTTTGGATTGGCATGCTGTTTATTGCGATTTTCGCGGTGCAGCTCGGCTGGTTCCCGACGTACGGTGCGGTGTCGATTGTGCAAGATGGAACGACGTGGGGCTATGTGAAGGACGTGCTTTGGCATTTAGTATTACCAGTGACGACGCTAAGCATTGCGACGGTCGGCTCGAACTATTTACTGACGCGCTCATCAATGCTTGAATCACTCGGACAAGATTACATGCTGATGGCAGAAGCAAAAGGTGTGAAAAAACGCACGCTTATTTTTAATCACGGATTACGCAATGCGCTGCTGCCGATTTATACGCAGTTTACGATGGCACTTGGGTCATTAATTGGTGGCTCGGTTATTGTTGAGTCGGTGTTTTCGTATCCTGGCATTGGACGCTTACTGTATGAGAGCGTTGTTGCACGCGACTTCCCGATGCTGCAAGGTGTGTTTTTCATGATTACGCTCGGTGTTATTGCGGCGAATATTTTAGCAGACATTACGTATCCATTTATTGATCCACGTGCAAAATCAACGACGAAGAAGGTGCAAGCATAATGCGTAAATCGACAAAAATAATTGGTAGTGTCGGCGTCGGCATGTTTGCGGTCGTCCTGCTCTTTGCATTATTTGGTCCGATGCTTATTCCGTATGATGCGTACAAGCAAGTGGGCGGCTCGTTTTTACCACCGAGCGCACAGCACTGGCTAGGCACGAATGATATGGGGCAAGACATTTTAGCAGAGCTTGCGGTCGGTGCAAGAACGTCGCTATTCATTGGTATTATGACGGCGATTTTAGCGACAATCATCGGTGGCTTTATCGGTGTGTTGGCAGGCTATATCGGTGGGCCGTTTGAAACGTTCGTCATGCGCGTCATTGATATTGTGCTGACGCTGCCATTTTTACCGCTGATGATCGTTGTGGCGGTATATATCGGTCCTGGTGTGTTCACGCAAATTTTCGTTATTACGCTCGTACTATGGGCAGGGAAGGCGCGTCAAATTCGTGCGCAAACATTATCGATTAAGTCAGCAGGTCCGGTGCTTGCAGCAAAAACGATGGGTGCGAGCGATTTTTATATGTTTAGACGCCACATTATTCCAGGTGTATTCCCGCTATTTATTCCGCAGTTTGTCGGCTCGGTGAACGCAGCGATTTTAATGGAGTCATCGCTTAGCTTTTTAGGTATGGGCGACCCGACGATGAAAAGCTGGGGCAGTATTTTGTATTACGCAAACAGTCGAAGCGGCTTTTTAACGGACGCTTGGGCATGGTGGATTATCCCACCTGGTGTGTGCATCGTGTTGGTCGTGCTTGCGTTTTCATTTATCGGTTATTACTTAGAGGAAAAAGTGAATCCGCGTCTTGGGGCATATACGGTCGCACCGAAACGTCCGAAGCAACACATCACGACGAACGAAGCGCTTGTCGCACATCATGTGGCGTTACGTGTTGAAAATTTAACGGTGCAATATCCGAAAAACAATGCGTACACGTCAGTCGTATCAGACGTGAACTTCTCCGTAAAAGAAGGCGAAGTACTTGGCATTGTCGGGGAGTCTGGAAGCGGGAAGTCAACCGTTGCAGCGGCGATTATTCAGCAGCTACGCGGTAAGGCGCACGTACCGACTGGCTCGATTTATTTTGAAGGGCAAGACGTGAAACAGTTTAGCGACGAGGAACTTCGTCAGCTGCGCGGTCAGCAAATTGGTTATATCGCACAGGCAGCGATGAATGCGCTCAATCCAGTATTATCGGTCGAGCGTCAGCTGAAGGAAGCAATCGTAGCCCATCAGCACGTATCGAAAAAGGAAATTGATGCGCGTATTGATGAAGTGTTAATGCAAGTCGGGCTTGAGCCGAAGTGGCGTTATGCGTTTTCTCATGAGCTGTCAGGTGGTATGCGTCAGCGTGTCATCATTGCGATGGCACTTATTAATAAGCCGAAGTTCGTCATTGCTGATGAGCCGACGACTGGCTTAGACGTGATCGTGCAAGTGGAAATTATTCAGCTGCTGCGCAAATTGCAGCAAGACATGAACTTGTCGATGATTTTCATTTCACATGATTTACCAGCAGTATTATCGATTACAGACCGCTTAATCATTATGAAATACGGGCATATTGTCGATTCTGGTCCATCGCGTGAGCTAGCAAATACGTCAACACACCCGTACACGCGCCGTTTAATCGATGCCATTCCGTTATTACACCCGAAGAAGGAGCAAAGCTATGGAGCCACTCGTTAATATTCAAAACTTAATGAAAGTGTACGGTCATCATAAAAGCGAAAAGGTGGCGGTGCTAAAGGACGTGTCGTTTTCGTTTGCACAAGGCGAAATTATCGGCTTAATCGGTGCGTCAGGTGCAGGGAAAAGTACAATCGGCAAAATATTAGCAGGGCTTGAACACCCGACAAATGGGGATATACACTTCGATGGGACGAACTTGACGGCGTTACCGAGTAAGTCGCGCCGCAAATTCGCAAAGCACATTGCGATGATTTTTCAAGACCCGTATGAATCCCTGTCATCGCGCATGAAAATTTATGAGCTTGTCGAAGAGCCACTTATTATTCAGCGCATTGAGCCAAATAAACAAAAGCGACGCGACATGGTGAAAGAAGCACTGCGCGTTGTCTCACTCGACCCGGAAAAATATATGGATCGTTATCCACATGAATTGTCTGGTGGTGAGCGTCAACGCATCGGTGTTGCACGCGCATTTGTTTGTAAGCCGAAGCTCATTATTGCTGATGAGCCGACGTCGATGCTCGATACATCGCTGCGACTAGAGCTTATTCAGCTATTAAAGTCGATGAACGAACAGTACGGCATTTCATATGTATTTGTCACACACGACATTGCGCTAACAAAAGGTTTTTGTGACCGCATCATCGTGCTGCATGAAGGCGAAATTGTTGATATCGGGCCGACCGATGACGTCATTCATGCACCGACGCATCCGTTTACGAAATCACTTATTGACGCATTATTACTATTAGAAGGAGCGCAATCATGAAAGACTATATTGTAATTCATCCACAAAACGTGTTTTCACCAGAATCGATTGCATCGCAGTTTGACTGCATCGACCAATACGACTTAGCAAAAACAGATGTCACACCGTACAAATGTATGGTCGTGCTCGGCTTCGCTGATCAAGATTTTTTATTAGAGGAAAAAGCCATTATTGATGCGTTTTTAGAAGCGGGCAAAATTGTATGCTTCTTTGGCAACTTAGTAACGCCGTGGCTACAAGGGCAAGCGATGTTTCAACCAAAAGAAATTCGCTGGCACGGTGACTACAACGTACAAATTGCAAGCGACCACTTTTTATTTGACGGCGTGCTAGAGGGCGACATGACGACGAATAAAGGAGTAAAAGGCTTCTTTGCGCGTGGTCATCACGAAGCACCTGCACATGCGGAAGTGCTACTCACGTTACCAGGCGGCGAAACGATCACATATATCGACCGCGAATCAACGAACGGTACGATTTTTGTCCACGCTGGCAATTGCTTCTTCCAAATTGGGCTTGGTATGCAGCTCGCACAGCAAAAAACGACAGATGTTATTCCAGCGCGTATGCTGCAATGGGTTGACGAAGAATGGGCGCGTTTACAAGGAGGGGCAAACAATGCGTAAAATTGCAGTATTATATAGCGGTAGCTCGCATCATCACCGCACGTACAAAACGTCGGAGTTTGCACAGCACATTCATACACGCATTCCGGCACGTCAGTTTGCGACGACGGACTTATCGGAATTTGACGTATTACTCATTCCATCACAAACACACACCGGCATTTTAGCACAAAATATCGATAAAATTTATGACTTCGCGAACAGCGGCAAAATTGTTGTAACGTTCGGACCACCGCATGCGGAGTGGCTGCCGAAGCACAACTGGGAATTCCGCCCGACGAACTTTTGGTGGTGGCTAGAGCCAGGTGCAGATTCGGGCTTACGTTTACCAGGAGCGGATCACGATTTATTTACGAACTATTTAACGCTAGACGATGCGACGTGGCATCAGCACGGTGTATTTTGGCCGAGCGAAGGCTGTGAAACGCTCGTATCAACAGAAGACGGTGGCGCAGTATTATACATCGACCGCGTCAACACAGGCGGCATTTGGGTAAATACGACGCTTGACCCTGATTTCCACTACGGCTCGTATTTCATGCCGGCAACGGAGCGCTTTTTACGCGGCTTCTTACCGTGGTTACAGCGAGGCGAAATTTAAATGATTACATTACAAAATGTAGCAGTTGCGTACGGTGACACACCAGTATTACAGGACGTACATTTTGCATTGCCACACGGGGCGTTTGCGTTTTTACGCGGACGCTCTGGCTGTGGTAAAAGTACGTTTTTGAAATTATTGTACCGCGACGTGGAAGCACAAAGCGGCGAGCTATTTATTGACGGTGTGCCGATGCAACAGCTTCAAAAGTTCGAGCTGCGTCGCAAAATGGGCATTATTTTTCAGTCATTTGAGCTTATTGAACAAAAAACGGTGCTTGAAAACGTGCTGCTTGCCGGCAAAGCGCTTGGGCGACCACTTGTACAAATTACAGAAGAAGCGGAGCGTTTACTGGCGCGTGTCGGACTTGCAGACAAGCTGCATATGTTTCCTGCGCAGCTTTCTGGCGGGCAGCAGCAACGTGTCGCCATTGTACGTGCTTTGTTAAATAAGCCGAAATTATTGCTAGCAGATGAGCCGACCGGAAATTTAGATGAAGAAACAGCGGCGGACATATTCCAGCTGCTGTATGAGCTACATGAAGAGGAGCAAATTGCGATGCTCATTGTGACGCACCAATCGCATGAACATATTGATGCAACGACATATTGGATGGAGGGTGGACGCATTGTGGAACAAGCAGCAACTACGCTACATCGTTGACGATGCCAAGCTCGGCTTACAGCGCAATAAAGGAAGCGTGCTCGCATCGGTTGCGCTATTATTGATCGCCTTAACATTAATTGGTTCGTTGCTGTTGACGCGTGCGTATTTAAGCGATGCGCTCGATTACGTCGAGTCGCAGCTTGCGATGAAAGTGTATGTCGAGGACGGCTTAGCACAAGACGTTGCCGATATTTTAGCGCGTCAAACGTATACAGAGGACGTCACGATTGAAACCGGGCAGCAAATGCTTGAGCAAATTGCCTTTTTCTTTAACGGCAAGGAGCATATGCTAGAGAGCTTTACGGACGGCTCGGTACCTGATGCGGTGAAGTTTACAGTGCATGACGCAAGCTATATGGAAACGATTAGCGAGCAGCTAAATGATGTAAGCGGCATCGTACAAGTTGTATACCCACAGCAAATGGCACAGCTCATCGATGAAGCGTTAACAACCGTTGAACGACTAAGCGTTGCGACCGTCATCGTTTTCTTTGCGCTCGCGTTTGGTATCGTGTACGTAACGTTCCATTTAGCGATGTACCAGCGTGAGAAGGAGCTGCGCGTCAAGCTGTTTTTAGGAATGGATCCACGCGTCGTGCGGCTACAATTTTTAGTTGAAGGTAGCATCATCGGCGTCATCGGCTCACTCATTGCTATCGTGTTGACGGTCGTGTTATACAACGTCGTATTTGTACAGCTTCAGCAGGCGATGCCGTATTTAGGGTCAGTAGCAGGAAGCGACGTCGCAGTCATTTGTGGCATTCAGCTAGTAAGTGGCGTTGTCATTTCACTGCTTGCAAGCTATATGTCAACGAGGGTGATGATTGCCAATGGGTAAGAAAATTGTATTGATCGTATTACTTTGTAGCTGCGCGATACCGGTTTCGGCGCATTTAACGGGCGCATTTGCGGACTTTTTAGCAATCGTGTATGACGACTCGACGATAGCGCAGCTGCACGGCGAGCTTGACGAAACGAAGCGTGAAATTGAAGCGTTAACACCGAAAGTACAGCAAGCAGAAGCTTCTTTTCGTACCGATCAGCAGCAAGCGATTGAACAGCTGCAATTTTATTCAGAAGTTGGGCTCGATACGTGGCTTGCGATGATTCATAGCGGCAGTGACGTCGTCGATTTACTCGGCAGCAAGTGGGTAATGGAGCAGCAAATTCATGACTACTTGCAAGAGCTCGACGTATTATATCGCACGTACGCACAGCTAAAGGCAAGCCAAGAAGCGTTGCAAGGGCATGCGGATTTACTCGTGGCGATTGAAAAAAATGTGAAAGCACGTCAAGCGTTTTTAGACGAAACAGCAGGGCTTGAGCTCGACGTTATTGCGAATTATTTAGACATTGACTGGACGGCAGAAGTTGAGGAGCATATTATTGCCGACTTGCAGGCAGATGCGGATGTTGTAAACGACGAGCTGCTCGACTGGGAAAACAATTACATGCTACACGAGTCGTGGCTCAATGACCGCAGTGCCGCACGCTATTATTTCCGAAGCGACCACGTATACATCGAGTATGAGCTACAGTATGCGCACGTATTACTGCTCGGACAAGTGCTGCAAAACGACGACGGCACAGCAGCAAGTTTAGTCATTGAAGCAGGCTTTTATAACGGCTTCTTTTTACCAGAAGAATTACTCGTAGAATTACCATCATTTACTGTTCACTACGACACGTTACGCACATTGTCAGGCATGCATGAACCATTTATTACGCAGCGTAACGGTAGCTTACAGTTACAATCGAAATAAAGGGGAAGTTTGTATGTTAAAAAAATAATGATGACGGTCGTGCTATTTTCACTTATTGCGACACATGCGCATGCACATATTATGAACCGTGACAATTTATATAGTGATTTGTATATAACGGAGGCAGCTGATGACATCGTGCTACTAGCCGCGCTACATATTATTCAAACCGATTCACCGCAATTTGATCCTGCAAATAGGTTAACGATGGCGCAGCTTGCCACGTGGGTAGCCGGGTATTATAGCTTAGCGGATGCGCAGGCGGCACTTGAGGCAGGTTTCGTGCAAACGTTAGACGGGAATGCTACATATGAAGCAGTCAATACGGCTTATTTTAACGGTGCGTTAACGTTATCGGCAGAGCAGCAAGGTGAGCTGACGCGTGAAGCATTTGCGCAGTTCGTCGCTAAGCACGTTAATAACGCTGTTAACGGACAAACGATGATCGAAGCGGCAAGCTTTACAGCAGGTCCGACTGGTGTCGTTGAAGCCGCACGCGTTGAAAATGGGCAAAACATCATTACTGTGAGCGGACAAGACTATGTACTTGGCAACCATCCGAGTGCAGTTGCGACGACGACAGACCCAGCTGTTTGGGTTGGACAATCGATTGCGGAGTCGTATTTCGGACCGAATGGTGAACGTGATTTCGATAAAGCAAGCGACGAGACAGCGCTACAATTTATCGTCCTAGGTGAGGCGCGTTATACAGAGCTACCAGTCGAGGCACAACAACAAACGACGATTGAGCAAGCGCTAGAGGAAGTCGAAGTTGTCGCTGCACAACCAGCAGAGAAACAAACATCTTGGACATGGCTGTATATCGCAGTGGCATGTATCGTAGCTGCATTACTATTAGTTTTCTCCAATAAAAAACGAGCGTAACGAAAACGCGTCATTTGCTTCGCTGCAACTGGCGCGTTCTTTCACATAAAAAAAGAAAAAAGTTATAGAGAAATAGGAAAAATATGAAGTCGGTGCTGTTATTTTGTGTGTGCTAACAAGAATTTGACATAACGTGTAGTGGAGCTTCCATGAATACGGTAACAATTTTCAGAAAAGTTAGTTATAATAAATGTAATAGAAATAAAGCAACCAAACGACTACGTGTAGCGTCAGCGTTATGTACTGTAAAGGGGGACACCACATTGAAAGGAAAAAAATTTTTTGTCGCGAGCTTTTGTTTTACAATGCTGGTTGTGTTATTTGCAATCATGAGTGAGCCACCGATGCTCTTTCAGCAATTTCAAGATGAATTTTTCTTTGTGGCTGGATCGCTTTTAATGACGTCTGTGCTACGTAAAACAAATGAATCATGAAATACATAAGCAGCTGTTGTGGCTGTTTTTTTGTTGCCTAAAAAATGAGCGGTGCTAATGTCGATTTGACGTCAGCACCGCTCATTTTTTTCCTCATTTTAAATAGTAGCTTTGCACATCTTGCTGCATCGCCTTCGTAATACCGAATTCCTCAAAGAAATACGTGTCGTAGCTATCATACGTTTCTAAAATCGCTTGTAGCGAAGCACGTAAACATTCCTCGTTTGCTTTTGCAATATATGTAAAGCCTGTCATATGACCGAATGTGGCTGCCCAATGTGTGTACCATTCCGGCTGCTGCAAGTCGATAATGGCGTTCGTTTGTAAATATTCATGCACAATTGTATCCTCATCGACACCAAGCAATAAATAAACAAGTGCTGTACCGACGCCTGTGCGGTCTTTGCCAGCTGTGCAGTGCTGAAGAAGCGGCACGTCTTTTGTCACGACGCGATCCATTAATGCACGATACGCTGGGTTTTTAAATGGGAGCTGACGATACGCCTGTAAAAAGTTCGCCTCTGTAAATAACGTGTCGCTTTGCTCATGTACTTCTTCAAGTGACGGGTTCATTCGCAATGTTGCTGTTAATGTTGCGCTAATCCGAACATAATCCGCACCTTGAATTGAAGGGGTTGGGCTAACGATTGCTTCCTCTTCATCTCGATAATCAAGAATCGTTTTTAATTCGAGCTGGTCCAGTAGCTGTAAATCATGCTGCGTTGCGTGACTAATTTCGCCACAGCGGTATAAGTGACGATAGCGTACAGTGCGTCCATCCTTCGTTTGCACCCCACCCATATCTCGAAAATTAAATACCGCCTCAAAAAGCTCTGGTGATTGAATCAAGATTTTCACTTCCTTCATGCCATTTTCACTCTTAATTATGCTCTTTTTTATAAAAAATTTCCATATTATTTTTGTGACAAATTGTTATGTTTACACGACTTGTTGCACGTATAACGAAAAATATCCTTGCTTTTTACAATTGCACCGCTCATTGTCGCAG
>JAXJTE010000022.1:0-3158 GCA_036309765.1 Caryophanon sp.
AATGGATTCTTTTTTCATTTATAAAGTGAAATGAGAATCCCTCAGGAAAGCCGATGAATCGACTTTCCTGAGGGATTTTGAGGTTTTGGTGAATAATTCAGGGCACCGTATCATACAGATAAAACAATTGGCGATATTCAAGGGGCGGCGCATACGTCACCAGTGAAAGATGCAATCGTTCGCGTATCAGGTACAGTAACACGCACAACATCAGATTCATTCGTCATTCAAGATGTAGGTGATGGCGATGCGGCAACATCGGATGCGATTTTCGTAGCAGCAAAAGGGCATAGCTATAAAGCAGGAGATGTTGTAACGGTAGAAGGTCAAGTAGTGGAGCAAGGCGCAGACTTAACGACGACGACAATCGTTGCAGAAAGTCATGAAAAAACAAGTGAAGCGGCATTACCGACAGCATTATATATTGGTCAAGATGTTGTAGCACCGAAGTCGATTATTGATAACGATGGATTAACGTCATTTGACCCAGCAGAGGATGCAATCGATTTTTATGAGTCACTTGAAGGTATGCGTGTAGCAGTGAAGGATGCGAAAATCGTTGCGCCACAATCAGGTGGAACAACAGTTGTCGTGCCAAACATCGAAGGTTTAACATTTAACAACTTAGGCGGCTTAAGCATTGCGAAAGACAACTTCAACCCATCGCGTATTTTCGTGGATAAAGGCAACAACACAGCAACATCAGGCGATTCATTCAAAGGTGACATCGTTGGGGTAATGGGCTATGACAGCAGCAACTTCAAGCTATTTACGACAGAAGCGTTACCAGAGCTTGTAACGAACGCGCATAAAGATGATGTGACGCACATCGAAGTAGACGAAAACAAATTAACGGTTGCGACGTACAACATCGAAAACTTCTCAGCAGCAACGCCAGTAGACAAAACAAAAGGGCTAGCGAAACAAATCGTCAACAACTTAAAAACACCGGACGTCATCGCATTAACAGAAGTGCAAGATAACGACGGTGCGACAGATTCAGGTGACACAGATGCATCGAAAAGCTACGAGGCATTAATCACAGAAATTAAAGCATTAACGAACGTTGAATACAAATGGACAGACATCGCACCAGAAGACAAACAAGATGGCGGCGCACCAGGTGGTAACATTCGTCCAGGCTTCTTATACAACCCAGAGCGCGTCACATTACAAGAAGCACCAAAAGGCTCCGCAACAGAAGGCACAGCATGGACAGCAGACGGCGAATTAACGTTAAACCCAGGTCGTGTGATGGAGCATAAGCAAGAAAATACGCGTAAAGCACTTGCTGCACAGTTTACGTTTAACAAAACAGGTGAAGCGTTCACAGTAATCGGCGCACACTTAAACTCAAAATCAGGTGACGAGTCGTTATTTGGTAAAACACAGCCAGCAACGCTTAAATCAGAAGCGGAACGTGTAGAGCTAGCAGCGGCCATTCAATCATTCGTGAAAAAAGGCTTAGCACAAAATCCAAACGCGAACATTTTTGTAGCAGGTGATATGAACGACTTTGAGTTCTCAGCGCCTGTACAAGCATTAAAAGGTGATACGTTAACGAACATGATTGACGAAGTAGAAGCGGCAGACCGTTTCACATATTCATTTGAAGGAAACAACCAAGTGCTTGACCATATTTTAGTGACGCATAACTTAGTCGAAACGGCGAACGTAGACGTTGTGCATGTGAACGCAAACGTACAAGAGAAAAACGGCAGCTTCTCTGACCACGACCCAGTGTTAGTGCAAGTAGAGCTAGTAAAAGTAGAAGAGCCAGTGGAGGAAACACCAGAAGTAACGCCGATACCATCTCCTGCGCCAACACCAAACCCAGCTCCACCGACGACGACGCCAGAAGTCGAGCAGCCGGTAGAAGAAACACCTGAGGAACCAGTAGAGGAAACGCCAGAAGTGCCTGAAGAGGAAACACCGGACGTAGAGGAACAACCTGAGGAAGAATCACCATCAGTGGAAGCACCTGAAGAAACACCAGAAGAGCAGCCAGCAGTAGTTGTGCCGTTTACGGACGTTGCCAATTCATATAGTAAAGAGGCAATCGACGCATTATACGCAGCGGGCATTACGACAGGTACGACAGAAACAACATTCTCACCAACTGCACCGATGACTCGCGCACAATTTGCGGTGATGATCGCACGTGCACTTGATGTAAAAGCAACGAAAGCAACACCATTCACAGATGTGCAAGGGAAATGGTACGCAGATGCAGTAGGTGCTTTATACGAAGCGGGTATCGTAACGGGTAAAACAGAAACGACATTCGAGCCGGGTGCAACAATTACACGTCAGCAAGCAGCGGCGCTTATTGTACGCCTAATGGAAAAGCAAAACTATACATTTACGAACACAGCAGCGTTATCGTATAACGATGCAGCGAACATTTCACCTTACGCACAAGATGCAGCAGCTAAATTATTAGCAGAAAACATCATGACAGGTGATAACAATAACTTCATGCCACAGCAGCCGTTAACGCGTCAGCAAATGGCGAAAATTTTATACACAGCGTTAGTAAAAGTGAACGTACTTAACTAGCGAAAACTAAGGGGACAGTAGTGATTTACACACGCTGTCTCCTTTTTATTTATACTTTTTTCAGACGGCTGTTTGCTATTACTTCATATATATATATAAGTATTAGAGCGTTCCTGTTTTGATATAAACTAACGAAAGTTTTTTTAGAAAAGTAGTTGCGTATTTTTAAAATAGATGTTATTATTTGTGAAGTCGCTTAGGTGACGCAAACAAAACAACAAATTGAAAACGAGTTGAAAAACTTTTTTAAAATAGTTGTTGACAAAAACTTAGTGAAAATGATAAGATATAGAAGTTCGCTCGAGACAGCGACATGAACCTTGAAAACTGAACAACAAACGTTGATGAAACATAGCTAGTTTAACTAGCAAACAATTTTGGACATCATAATTGGTGCCAGCAACATTTCGACTTCGGTCGGAGTGAAAATTTGAGCTCAACTCGAATTCTACTTTTATGGAGAGTTTGATCCTGGCTCAGGACGAACGCTGGCGGCGTGCCTACTACATGCAAGTCGAGCGGAGACTTCATCGGTACTTGTACCTTTGAATTCTTAGCGGCGGACGGGTGAGTAACACGTGGGTAACATACCTTATAGT
>JAXJTE010000023.1:0-8430 GCA_036309765.1 Caryophanon sp.
AACAACGAGTGACATTCCTTACAAGTTCGCCCTAAAATAGCGTGTATGTCATGAGAAAATCAAAATGAGTCTGGATTTAGTTAGTCATGAATAATTCAGGATGTTACATGATTACAGTACAAATTTGGTCTGACTACGTGTGTCCGTTTTGCTATATCGGCAAACGTCAGCTAGAGCAGGCAATCGAGCAAACTGGCTTAAGCGGCAAGGTGAACGTTCAGCTACGTGCATTCGAGCTAGACGCAACGACACCAAAGGACGCAAACGAATCAACAATGGATACGTTATCTCGTAAATACGGCACGAGCATTGAGGAAGCAAAAAAGATGACAGCAGGTGTAGCCGCACGTGCACAAGAGGTTGGCTTAACGTATGATTTTGATGCGATGCGTACACAAAACACGCGCGACACACACCGCGTCATGAAATTTGCGGAGACGAAGCAGCTTGATGCGGTACTTGGTGAGCGACTTATGAGGGCGTATTTTGTGGAAGGGCAGTTAATCGGGCAGCGTGATGTATTAGCAACGCTTGCAGAAGAAGTGGGCTTAGTACGCAGTGAAGTCGAAGCGGTTATTGATGATGAGGCGCGTTTTGCAAAGGACGTAGAGGAAGATCAAGTAATGGCACAGCAGCTACAAGTGCGCGGCGTTCCGTTTTTCGTGATTGATAATAAATACGGCATTGCGGGCGCTCAGCCACAAGAGTTATTTAACGAAACGCTACAAAAAGCAGCAGCAGAAGCGGGCATTCGTCCGACAATCCAGCAAGTAGGCGACAGCGGAAACGTGTGTGGCGACGACGGCTGTTCAATTTAAAATGGAAACGCGACCATGAAACTGTGGTGGCGTTTTTTCGCGCTTTGTGAAGGAAATATGACTTTTTCAAAAACGGTAGAAGAAGCGGCGGATTATTCGTTATAATAAACGCACAGGCGTGTTGATTCGCGATTTGTAAACAGCACAATCGATGTGTTGTAACGTCTAAATAAAAAATATGCAGTATTCGATAGCTGAGCGTACGGCGAGACTCCTTGGAGAAAAGCGCGAGACTTGAGACCCCGCAACCGCTTGCGGTGAGGAGGCTCAAGCCGCGCCCCGGGAAAGCGAGCCGTAAAACGCGAACAGCCGTCGAAAATATAACATAAACGCATAACAGCAATGAGGGGGAACTTATTATGGGTAATACGAATGCAAACTTTTTACAGCATGAACCGCACTTCCATATCATTGCGGAAAAAATTAAAGAAGCGATTATTATTGTGAACGAGCACCGTGAGCATTTATACATTTCGCCAGCGCTTTATACGACGTTTGGCTATGACGTGGAGCAAGTGAAGCAAGCGCACGGCTTCAGCAACATTTACGAGGAAGATGCGAGCGTGTTTTCGGAGTGGTTTGAAGCGACGATGGCAAGCGGGCAATCAAGCCAAGTGGAAGTGCGTTGTTTACATGCACAAAAAGGCTGGGTGTGGACGCAATTCCACGGCACGCCGATGTATGACGACAATCAGCAATTTTTACATATGGTATTTGTCGTGCGTGATATTTCGGTTGAAAAAGAGCTAGAGGAGCAACTTGCACTTTACGCATACGTCGATCGTTTAAGCGCATTACCAAACCGCACTGCCTTGACGCAAGATTTAGACGTATTACTGTCACGCACAGAGGAAGAGCGCGAGCCGTACGCTGTTTTAATGTTAAACATTGACGACTTTAAGCGTGTCAACGAAAAGTTCGGCTACACATTCGGTGATGACGTCATTCGCTATGTTGGGGACGTGCTGCAATCGTTCGTAACAGAGGACGTGAAGGCATATCGTTTAGCAGGTGATGAGTTTGTCATTAAAGTCGCAAAGGCGAATGCACAAACGGTTCGTGATTTATTACAACGCATTACGGAAAAGCTAGAGCAGCCGGTAACACTCGGTGACATTACGCTTACGATTCCAGCGAGCATGGGCGGTATCATTAGCCAGCATTACGACTATACGGTGACACAGCTACTACTTGAAGTGGACGAAATGGTGCATCAAGTGAAGCTATCGAGTACGCATGAATATCAAATTGAAATGATCTAAAAAAAACGGCGGAGAAATATTCTCTGCCGTTTTTCTTCACCCACCGATAAACAGCGTCGTTTGTGCAATACCGATATAGTGCGCAGCCGTCATCATCGGGTGCTCTTTTACGATGTCGAGCGTCATATGAAACAGCTTCGATTCCTCGTCAAATTCGGCGTTCCAGCGTGCGTATTCGGTATCGCCTTCTTTAAACATCGACCAGTCGTCAATGTTTTTATGCAGCTCCATCTTTAATCCGTCGTCGCGGTGAATGTGCAGCTCTGGAATCATCACGAACTGCCCGTCATACGTAATCATAAAGTCGTGCGCCGCGTCACTTGCTTTATACCAAATGCGTCGTCTGCGCGCGTATTTTTTAATTTGAAAGAGCAGCTCGCCGTTCGTATCATGCACGTGATACTCGACGAAATAGCGAAAGTCGAGCGTCGCATCAAATATTTTTTTTAAGCCGTTGCTGTAGACACGCGAAACCGTCAAGACGTTTTGTCCGTCACATACAACGGGTACAGGCTTTGTAGAATCAATTTCAGTCGTTTCGGTATACGTATAAATGGTCATGTTTTTCCCTCACTTTGAACATTTAGTATAGCAAAGAAACGCGCTGTCTGAAAAGTATGGAGGAATGTCATATGAAATGGTTTGAACAACAAACAGTGTTAGCGAATTTTTTTAGTGTATTGTACAAAATCCCAAATGTGAAAATCGACCGCGATGCTTTTTTAGCGGAGCAGTTCGAAAAGTCACCGATGAAGCATACGATCGTGGCACAAGGTCCGATTGCAGCGGGCGTGACGGAGAAGGAATTAAACAAAATGGCAAAGCGCGTCATCAATAAGCGTACGCGTCAAGCGACGACTGTTTCGTTTGCGGCAGGTTTACCAGGAGGCATTGCGATGGCAGCGACTGTGCCGACTGATACGGTGCAGTTTTTAGTAAACGCGTTGAAAATGGCGCAGGAGCTTGCGTATTTATACGGCTACCGCGATTTTTGGGCGCTGCAAGACGAGGCGCGTAAAAATGATTTACTGCTCTTTTTAGGTACGATGCTTGAAGTAAAAGGCGGGGCGGCGGCAATGCGTTTACTGACGACGCAGCACGTAGAGGACGTCGCGAAACATATGTCATTTTCAGCAGTCGAACGCGCAATGTATTGGCCAATTTTAGGCGAAATTGCGACGGTCATCGTTGAGAAAATTTCAAAAAAAACGATGGCAAGTGGCATTACGAAATTCATTCCGCTTGCAGGTGGCTTCATGTCGGGTGGCATTACGTATACGGCGCTGTCGAACATGGGCGAGCAGCTGCATAACGCACTGCGCGACGGAATCGATTATACAGAAGGAAAAATGCAAGCGGACGTCGAATTAATAAAACAAGCAATGCCGAACTCAACAGAAATGTAGGTGAATGGATTGGCTATTTTTTTAGCAGAAGCGGTCAAATTAAAAAGCATTTTATTAAAGAAGCAGCGCGATTTACAATCAGAGCGTCATCGTGTCGCATTTAAGACGGTCGAAAAAGGCGAGCAGCCAGTACGTGAAGGGCGCACGATGCAAGACGTCGAGCAGGAGCTACAAATTGTGCGTAACGACATTCGCTTGCTCGATAAGCTCGTATATGTCGCAAATACGGAAAACACCGTGACGTTTTTGAATGAGGAGTTTATGCTAGTAGAGGCAATCGAACTCGCAAAGCAGATGCGCGGAGAAGCGGAGACGTTGCGTGACTTTTCGATGCGTGACAAAGAAGAATTGCAGCACGGATTTGGGGAAACGCCGATGTATGAAATTGCGCTATACGACCCACACGAATATTACGTGCGAGCAGAGGAAATGGAAAAGCGTGCGCATAAATTATCGAATGCCATTAACGCAAAAAACTTCCAAGTAACGGTCGATTTTGACGATTCGCGCTATATATAACCTAGGGCGGTGAGACTCCAAACTAGGCGTTTACAGCACACAAATTTTCTAAACTATGACAAACCAATTCCTATTGACCATTTACACAGTGACCAATAACCAATGACCAACTATGGACAATGGACACTCTCAATTTAAAATGAGCAATACCTGTGTGTGCTGTAAACGAAAGGCTGTACGAACGTCGATTTGACGCGCGTACAGCCTTTTTTATGCTAAATAACGATAGTAAATTTCGTGTGCGATGCTGTCAACGTTTTTGAGCTGCGTTACAAAGCACTTTTGCTTCGCTTGCTGGCGCTTTAAATAGTCAAACACGCGTTCATATAAGCTATGGTTGCAATAATGAATCGCTAAAATGACGACATCGTAATTGAGCAGCTTTTTCTCGTCGAAGTTCAGTTCGTCTGGTCCGATGAACAAGCTGACAGATGGCAAACGTTTTTTTAGCTCGCTATGGAAGTTTTGATGTCCGCCAACGACTGCGATTTTTAAATGGGCAAGTTCCTCGGTGATTGATTGCTCCTGCTCCTCTTCTTCGGTCGTTTGGAGTTCGCGCTGTAGCTGCATCATCATCGTCTGCATGTTTTCAAGCAGTGTCAGCGCATTCGCATGAGGCTGTGTATTTTCGAGCAAAATGTCGCGCTCGAGCGTCAGTTCCTCAAAATCGCTTTGTAGCTTTGATAACGCAAGCTTCGTATCCTTTACTTCTTTTCGTTCGCGCTGTAACGCCTGTTCGAGCGACTCGATTTGCTTGGCGGCTTGCTGTAGCTGTTGCTTTAGTGCGGCAAGTTCCTTCGGTGATTCCTTCATAGCTGGTGCGACTTTTGCGGGCTTTTGTTTTTTCGGCTCTGACTTTTGCGGTGCAGCAGCTGATGTTTCGATTACCGGCATGTCAGCGCTCGCAAGCTGAAGCAATGCCGCTTCAACGACGAGCTGCGCAAAATGTGGTGTGCCTTCATGCTCGCGCAGTGCTTGTGCCTCCTCCTCGCTCACGTACGTCGTCGCAAGCAGCTGTTCAATGTGCATGCCTTTTTTACGAACGAGCTGTGCTGTTTCATTCGGAATGTCCGCGCTATCGCAAAGGTCAATGAGCGCAATGTTTTGCTCGTCCGTTGGTGTTTCTATGTCAAATTGCGTTAAGGCGATGAAGCGTTGCTGTAATGCTTGCTCCTCTTTTAACAGCGCGTTAATGCCGCGAACCGCGATCAATGTTTCGCCGTTTTGTGCAAGCGTGGCGAACGATTTGCCGCGGTCGAGTATGTAAATGAAATAATAAAACAGCGCAATTTGTGTTTCGTTGTAGCGATTCCATGTCGGTAAAAGCTCGCGTTCCTTAGCGAAATCAATCGCTTGCTCACTTGATTCGATGCGGCGGTTTTTGCGCTCGATTTCTTTTGAGAGTACTTTAAACGCGTCGTTACACAATACGTTGCGCAGCATGAATAAATAGTTTGTCAGCGCTTTGTCGCGGTCATGCATGGCGTAAAAGCGTGGGAGTAGCTGCTCTAGCATCGTAAACAGTGCTTTTCGTTTGCCAAGCCCGACTTGTATGGATTGAACGGCGTGCTGTACATCAAGCGGCACGAAATGATCGGCTGTGTTTGGATATTTGCGCATTTGCTCGCGTATGTATTTTTCGGTATGTGGCATCGTTGCGGCTAAATACATGCCTTGCTGTAGCGCGAGTAAAAAAAGATCGTGTTCTGTTTTCATGAAAAACGCCCCTTTATATAGAAAATTATGGATATAATCCTATTGTACGCGACGTCTATTCATTTGACAAACGATACAAAACGGTGTAAAAATAAATAGTTTTCGACTGTGCGTATATGACAAATATCAATTGTCGTTTCGTAAAAAGGCGCTAAAATAAAATTGGAAGGGTGGAAATAACGATGAGAATTTTAACAGATAGTGCATGTGATTTACCGTTAGCGTATTTACAACAACACGAGGTGACGTTTTTTTCGTTGCGTGTCGAGCTAGACGGTCATGATTATGCCGATATTACAGACATTCAAGCCCCAAGCATTTACGAGGCGTTACGAGCGGGGAAAGAGCCAAAAACTTCTCAAGTGTCACCAGATGCATTTTATGAAACGTTTGAACAAATGGCTAAACATGGTGAAGAAGGCGTGTACATTGCTTTTTCATCTGCATTGTCGGGCACGTATGCGACAGCGGTCATGATGTATGAGCAAGTAAAAGAAAGCTATCCGCAGTTTACTTTACATATAATTGATAGTAAAAGCGCGTCACTCGGGCAAGGGCTTGTCGTGCGAGAGGCGGTGCGCGTGAAGGAAAGCGGTGCCACGTTAGACGAGCTTGTTGCGCATATTACCGCATTTGCGCCGCGTGTTGAGCACATTTTCGTTGTAGATGATTTGCAGCATTTAGCGCGTGGTGGACGCATTTCAAAATCAACGGCGTTCGTCGGCGGCTTATTAAACATTAAACCGATTTTAGAAATTTCAAAAGACGGTAAAATCGAATCGCTCGATAAAGCGCGTGGACAAAAGCGTGCGATTAAGCAAGTGATGACGTACATGAAGGAGCGCGGCGTCAACTTACAGCAACAAACGATTGGCTTACTTCATTGTGCGGACGATGCGCTCGTACAGGAGTTAAAGCAAGCGATTGAAGCGGAGTTCCAGCCAAAAGGTTTCGTGGAATCAAACGTTGGGGCAGTCATTAGCTCACACGTTGGGCTTGGCACGTTTGCAGTATTTTTTGAAAGTTAAACGCACGAGCATGATGCAGCTGTCATCATGCTCGTTTTTTTCTGCTACACTGTATGGAGCTAGTCACTTTAGCGCCAATGAGCATACAATCGACAACATATGGTATACTACATGTTTGAGAAAAGTATGCTAGCATAATGTTCGTTTAGCAGGAGGAATCGTAATGAAAAAACAATATACAACACTATTATTTGATGTGGATGATACGCTGCTTGATTTTGATGCAGCAGAAGCGGTTGCATTGCCGCTCGTATGTGAGGAGTTTGGCTTGACGTATTCAGAGCAGGTACGCGCATATTACCGCGACATTAACGAGGAGCTATGGCGTGCGTTAGAGCTTGGACAGGTGACGCGTGATGAGCTATTATCGAGTCGTTTTGCGCGTTTATTCCAAGCGTTTGGGCAATCGGTCGATGGGCAAATGGCAGACGCACGCTACCGTGATTATTTGGTCGTTGGGCAGCAGTTCGTACCAGAAGCGGATCAAGTGATTCAAACGCTCTCAAAGCAGCACGATTTATTTATCGTCACAAACGGTGTAACGACGACGCAGCATAAGCGACTAGAGCATGCGGGCATGAAGCATTTATTCCGCGATATTTTCGTGTCAGAGCAAACGGGTTCACAAAAGCCGATGCGTGCGTTTTTTGACTATGCTTTCACGCGCATTCCACAATTTGACGCGACGAAAACGTTAATTGTGGGCGATTCGTTCGGTGCAGACATTGTTGGTGGCTACAATGCGGGCATTGATACGTGCTGGTTGAACGCAAAAGGGAAGCCAAAAACAGCAGACATTCCAGTAACGTATGAAATTAAAGCGTTACGCGAGCTGTATCGCATTTTAAATATCCCTCAAATTGTATAAATATAACATGAGTGACAGCTCGTCTGTCGCTCTTATATGCGTTATACATATTATTTATAGCAAAAATCTTATTTTTTTGAAAAAAACAATTGTGGCTTGTTAGTCAAAAAGGTATGATAGAACATAAATTCGGTTGTCCATTCAGAATTGCATGACAACTAACATGGAGGCATACATAATGACAAAAACACGTATTGGTATTATCGGCTACGGTAACTTAGGTCGCGGCGTTGAAGCAGCGATTACACAAAATGACGACATGGAGCTAGTGGCGGTATTTACTCGTCGCGCACCAGAGAGCGTTTCAATTCAAACAGCAGGCGTGAAAGTGGACCATGTTGACAACGCAGCAAGCTACAAAGATGCGATCGACGTGATGGTATTATGCGGCGGTTCAGCAACGGATTTACCAGAGCAAGTGCCACACTTCGCACAATGGTTCAACACAGTGGATTCATTCGACACACACGCAAAAATTCCAGCATTTTTCGACGCAGCGGATGCAGTAGCGTCAAAAAATGATACAGTCGCAATCATTTCAGTCGGCTGGGATCCAGGTTTATTCTCATTAAACCGTTTATTAGGTGAAACGGTATTACCAAAAGGCGAAACATACACGTTCTGGGGAGACGGCTTAAGCCAAGGTCACTCAGATGCAGTTCGTCGCATCGCAGGCGTGAAAAACGGTGTGCAATACACATTCCGTTATCAGGATATTAGTGATGCACATTTGGCTCAGGTGATTAAGGACTGCCATCTCACTGATTTGGGTGGCAAGATCTATGCGGTTAAATTTCGCACGGAAAACAACGC
>JAXJTE010000024.1:0-4435 GCA_036309765.1 Caryophanon sp.
GCAATATACTTTATTTATACGCGACGATACGAATGCGCTTATAGTCCGCAACCCACGTGCCATCGTTGTACAGCTTGTCACGTAAATGCGCCACCGTTTCATTGAAGCTAAAAATGCATACACGCGTACTCGAAAATTCGTTTAGCTCATGTAATTTTTCTCTAATTTCATGTTTGACGTTTGGATTCGTATCAACGACGAAACCTGCTAATTTCGTTTCATGATGAATTTCTAATTTCTCCTCTAGCTCATCCAACTCATCTCTCAAATAGGGCTTCCCATATTTAGCATCCCATGATTCAAAGATGCTGTATTCGTTCAGCGGCGATACAATTTCAACGTCACCTAAGTTCCCGTGCTTTTTGTTCGCTGAGCGCATCTGTGTTAATGGCTTTAAACGACCTTCAAATATGTGCAGCTCATCCATCACTTGCATAAAGCTATGTAACGCTACTTCAAACACACGTGCTGAATAAGAAGAATTTTGAATAAACTGTAACATAAATTCTTCAATATCTATTAACGTCGGATTTGTTTGAATATAGTTATTCACTCGTTCCAACGTCGCATCAGTTAACGCTAAAAATTTATCAGAACGATTAGAAAGTAGCATAAGTAAATAGTTCAGTGCATCCAAAGCAGGTAGCTGATTTGTTTCTAATAACTCTACAATTTGGGTCCAATGTGCTTTTGCGCCGCGAATAGCCGCTTTATATAAAGTACTATACGGATAATTTTCAGCTAAGCTTCGCGTCATCATAAATCCATCCGCATTTAGCTTTAATAAATTATATTTTCGTAGCGTCGGCGTTATATAGTTTTTATCTAATGAACGCATTGGCATACCTTCCACCCAAGAAAAATCAGATTTCGCACCTTTTCCAGCCTTGTGCAGTCGTATGCTTTGCTCAGGTGCTATACTTTTAATGCATAGCTGTAAAACCGTCAATCCAACAAGCGCACGTTTGTAAGTCGTTCGCTTGCTGCTTTTGATGGCACACCTTCTAAAAACTCCACTTCATGATTGTCTGAAACTAAAATACTTTTATTTGCATACACTTTTAAATACGGTTCGAGCTGCTCTGACAAATTCATCACTCCAATGATTTATTTAATTGCACACTAAGCGGCGTTAACGTTGGAAAAGCATACGGTAGTAAATAATAATCTTGTTCGATTTGTGGATTCGTCTTGTGGTTTCTCACCTCAAAGCCTACCAATTTTAAAAAGCTTGCGTGCGTTTTGACTTGCTCGTCTGACACAGCCCAAAGCTCCGCTAACTGTTTCACATGTAGCTGTTTACGCACACCGATCCCTTGCACAACTAATCGCAATAATGCCCATTCTTCACTCACATGCTCACTATGTACAACGAGCTGTGACTGAATGCTTGGCTCATACTGATAATAGCCACATAGCTGTACTAAATCCGCTTTTAAATGATTTTCCTTTAACTCTAAATCAAGTGCTTTCCATAACGCAACGAACATCGACGTGCTGCATGTATCCGCGCATAACGTAATGCGATGAATATGAATGCTCCATGAAAACTCACGCTGCTTCGGCTGGATTTGCACTTCAAACGCAGGCAAAAATGGCTCATGTGACGCAGCAGAAATGGCAATGATTAGCTCATCGTCACGATAC
Organism: Caryophanon sp.; assembly: GCA_036309765.1. Taxonomy (GTDB): domain Bacteria; phylum Bacillota; class Bacilli; order Bacillales_A; family Planococcaceae; genus Caryophanon. Next base: position 1,648 of record JAXJTE010000024.1, read on the forward strand.
GTTACATTTACGAAATACTCGCCTTGTGGATTTTTCGACCAGTTGAAATTATCCTGCAACGAGCCGACATATTACTTATTTTGTAGAACGGGCAAAATAATATTGTCCTTCGTTATTTGATCAATCGCCTCTTGTGCCTTTTGTGCATACTCCTTACTAAAGCTACGTTTCCGCTTTTTAAAGCCTAGCTCCTCATGTGGCTGTAAATAATGGAGCTTCACCGGAATACGTAATTGAAAAATTTGCTCTAAAATGCTTAACGCTAAAATTCGTGCCATTTGTGGTGCAACCGAATTGCCAATTTGATGAATCGCTACATTTCGTTTACCAACGACTGGATAACTATCTGGGAACGTTTGTAGTCGCTTAAGCTCGGAAATCGAAAACTTGCGATTGTCCCAATGGAAAGGCCCTGTATATTGTCCACCTTGTGCCTTTAACGTACGAATGGGCTTTTGTGGATCCGCCTTATATAAATAATCAGAAAATTTAGAGCGCCACGCAAAAATTGGCTGTGGATGCCCGAGCTTCTCCGTATAAAAGCTATAATTCAACCCTGGAGGAATGTTATTTAACAAATGCCCATGACTGCCCGTCACTTTTTGCTGTAAATCCTCATCAGTAAGCACACAATTTTGTAAAGCATGCCCTGCTGTATAATAAGGAATGGCGTTAATCGAATCTGGTCCATGCGTTGGCTTTGGAAATGAATAATTCACGTCTTTCGTACCAACAATGATCATGCGCTCTCGAAATTGGGGTACGCCATAATCTGCCGCATCTAACAAACGATAAAAAATACGGTAACCTGCATCAGCGAACGCCTGCTTAATTTCCGCCCAGTCATCACCTGCATTTCCGCCCAGTCATCACCTGCATTTGCACCCGTAATGCCCCCGACATTTTCAAATAAAAATCCTTGTGGTGTCAATTCTTTCAAAATGCGCACATACTCTTGAAACAGCATGCCTCGTTCATCATGCGTCCCCATTACTCCAGCGGCTCGTCGTCCTGCTGCTGAAAACGTTTGGCATGGCGGCCCACCGATAATGAAGTCAATGTCACCTAATGTTTCCGTCGTAAAGTCCCGAATATCAATACAATGCACCTTGCTATCACCAAAATAGGCTTGATCTCCGCTATTTTTCATTAACGTCGCCGCAAAGCGCTTATCAATTTCAACCGAGCTAACGATTTGAAAGCCTGCATCGTGAAAGCCAATATCCAATCCACCTGCACCTGAAAACAAGCTCAGCACTTTCACTTTTTTTCCGTACTGCGCATTGTACGCCTTCGTCAAAAATTCCCCAAATGCATCGGGCCATCCTGCGCGTACATCAACACCTATATTTTTCAGCACACTACCAAAATCCTCGTCTGCCTGTTGTTCTTCAAAAAGATTTAATTGCTCACCAAACATATAATCCCTCATATTCTTTCTCGTTTCTTGTATTGTAACTGAATGAATTTTGTATCGCAATGTAGCCGCTTCATCGCAAAGCTACGCAAAAAACCCTATCCACTGCGATTCACAATGGACAGGGTTCGATTATATCATAGCTTCGTATTGCCACTGGCTCACATTTGCTCTCGTTCCTTCGTCTGTTCGAGTATGCGCTGTAGCTCCTCAATTGTGAGCACATGCGACGACTGGCGATGCACCATGCGATGACAGTTCGCACAAAGCGGCACGACATCGGTTGCTGGATTAATTTCATGCTTTTCTTTCACACGGCTGAGCGGATTGACGTGATGAATTTCGATAAAGTGCTTCCCAAGCTCACCGTACGTTTTTTCAAAATTAAAGCGACATGCTGCACAATCGTAACCATGTAGTTCAAGAGCCGCTTCTCGCACGACAGACAATCGCTCGTAACGCGTAATAAAATAGTGCATCGGGCGACCTTCCTCAAACACCGCCTGCTCCTCCTCGATGTTGACGTTTAGCATTTCTACCTCATATGTATTCGGCTCTTCATTTGTTTTAAATCGCAATAACGGAGCTTGCAGCGTCGCAATTTCCTCCTTTTTATCTTCCTCGTATAAACGAACGAACGTTGAAAACTTATATTCAAGACGTTTTGCAAAATCTTTTTTCCACGATAGCTTAAAACGCTTTTTCGGATCGATATATAACATTGCTTCGTATGCTACATCGTTATACAACAATGTAATCGGTCGTTTACTTTGTATCGTGTCATCCAAGTTAAAATACGGCGCAATGTCCTTTGGTATCCCTGTTTCTCCATGCAAAAATGCCGATTTGTCTAAATATTTAACAGCATGCGCATCGTCGATTACCCACGAAAAGCTTTTTAACATATACACAGCTCCTTTATGCATTCATTATACTTAGAATAACATAAATTTTATGGAAAAATTTATTGTATTTTGGTACACTTTGGTTCATCATCGTAAGCTGGGATTAGCGAATATAGGTTGCTTGAAACGAGAGGCGGACTCCAGCGGGAAAAGCGTGAGCGCGAGACTACAGGCTCAAGCCACGCCCGCGGAAATCCTGCCTCGGCGTGAAAAGCAACCCCAAGTTATAGTGACTTTGACAAAACAATTCGGAGGTGAGTTCATGAGCTGGGATTTGCAAGTTGGCGAACTACGCACACCTTATTTGACACATACGCAAATTTGGCAGGCGACGCATCGCTTCTTTTACAATGGCAAGACGACGACTACATATAAATATGGCTTTATGAAGGCGATGCTCGAGAGCTTGGCGACTGCGAGCGACGACTATATGATTTCGTTCGATGCGATTTTTGCGTCGTTTACC
>JAXJTE010000025.1:0-43727 GCA_036309765.1 Caryophanon sp.
GAAGCCGTTTTTATCATAGCCTTGTCTGTCATAACCATGTTTGTTGAAGCCATGTTGACTGAAGCCGTTTTTATCATAGCCATGTTTGTTAAAGCCATTTGGATTGAAGCCGTTTTTGTCATAACCATCTTGATTGAACCCATCTCGATCGAATCCATCTTGATTAAAGCGTGTTCCATTTCGATTGAACCCATCTCGATCGAATCCATCTTGATTAAAGCGTGTCCCATTTCGATTGAACCCATCTCGATCAAATCCATCTTGATTAAAGCGTGTCCCATTTTCGTGAAGTCCCGCTCGATCAAATCCATGTCGATCAAACCCAGCTTTATTAAAAAGTGTTCCATTTTCGTGAAGTCCCGCTCGATCAAATCCATGTCGATCAAACCCCTTTCTATTAAAGCCATCTCGATCAAAGCCATCTCGATCAAAGCCATGTTTGTTAAAGCCATGTCGATCGAATCCAGCTGCATTAAAAAGTGTTCCATTTTTGTGAAGTCCCGATTGATCAAATCCATTTTCATTAAACCCATTTTTATCGTAAGCCATAAATTTTATATCCTTTCCAGATTTAATTTATATTAGTAAGTTATAACATTAAGATTCAAAATGAACTATATGCTGCTATTAATATGAATATTTTGGTAATACATTTTTATACTAAAATACGCTTCGAAAAAAGCGTTTTTTTCGCTAGTAGTCTTTATCTTGCATAATACAATTCACTGTCATTTCATACACAACACCTAAAATATCAAAAAACATCATCTTTTAAAATCTATGATATTTACAACCGTTCTTCGAAAATAACGGATGCAAGCGATGGAGAATGTTGATTAGTTCTTCTACACGAACTGCCCTTGCCCTAAAGACTAAAAAGAAGTAAGCTTTAATCATATATAAACTAACCTCCGAATAATGACCTCTTTAAATTAAAGCTTTCATATATTATGAGTACACAATAATATAAGTATTACTTGTATTCTTTTATTTATTAGTATGTTCTTCTTGTAGAAATTCCTTATAAATCCCCTCTAATTTTTCTAAAATCGTACGCAACTGTTCATCCTCATAAAACGCTTCAAATATTTGTAACAGTTCGGCTTCGGTCTTCTGTTCAATTCGAATCGTTTTTGAGTACAGACGTGTATATTTGGATTCTTCACGTAATCCTTTTTCTCTAACAGTGATACCTTTATCTCGAATTGCTTGTAAAAAAGATACTCGCTGACTCGCAACGATTGGACCTACTTCTAATACGAATTGCAATGTGTTATTTCGCGTATCCATCCAAAATAATAGCGGTCCGTTATCCCACCACCAGTTTTCGCGTGTTTCCCCTAGCAACTCTTTGTAATCGTCAAATAACGGGATTTTAAATGATAGGTTTCTGTTTGACATACGGTAATGTGTAGCCGGAATATTTTTTTGCTGCATCCATTTTTCAAAAGCTGTATTAATTGTATTCGGATTGCTCTTCACTTCGTTTATAGGTATCGCTGACTGTGCAACATATACTTTGTTTTCTAATGCAGATGCTACTTTTTCACGCACGCTGATAAATTGTGCATCATTATACAAAGCCGACATAGCCTCCGCGATTTCTTCTTTATCATTCCATTTTTGAATGTCAATTTTATTTGTGTATAAGCTTGTGTAAACTGCGCTTTCAGATTTCGACCTTTCTTTAATTACAAGACCATTTTTTTCGAATTTAGTTAATAATGCAATTCGCTCATCACTTTCAATTGGACCCAGCTCTGCCTTCATCAATAAGCGCTGATCTCTTGTTTTTTGAAACCAAACAACTAACCCGACTCCGAGCCAATATTTTGGATTTTTCAGTGAATATTGTTCAATAGTTGCCCATTCAGCTGGCAAAAAGCTTTGAATTGATGGTTGGTTTTTAACGATTGCAAATGGTTTGGACTCGCGCTCCATAAATTGTTCAAAGCTATAGCTCATGATGTTTTTACCATGATTATAAATATATGTGACCGTCTCTTTATATTTCGCTTTAAATTGATACGCATAGCTCTGTTCAAATTGAAGTAGTTTCTCCACATTCGATATTTCTTCAAACAATATGTTAATCGTTTCCTCAAACTGTTGATAAATCACAATCGCTTGCTCAACTTGTTCTGAGTTAAGGTCGTATCTTTCTTTTAGTACATGATAATACTGTTCAATGAATGTGTATTGTGGTGACGGAAGCTGCTCTTTCAAAAATGTTAAGATGGAATATAAAATGTGAAAAACTTGCTCATATGAAAGTGTAAAATATGCGGAATTAGAAGGTGTATCTCCTTCTAATGTTAAATAGATTGGAACAATTGTAAATCCTTCTAACTGATTCTCAATATATTGCAAATAATCATCTAACTGATTTTCCAACTCTGCAGAATAATATTTGTTTTCGATTACAATGGCGAACTTTTGGTATTGGTTAATAACAACAAGATCAATAGAGCGCCCTAAATTTGTTTTTACTTCTCGGTACACATGGCTTTCTACTAACGAATGATGCAATAAGCGAATGACAGTGTCTTTATGTACGTGTTGCGCATTATCTTCGTGGATTAAAACGTGCTCTAACACTTTTCGCATAAAGTAATCTTGTAGCCCATGATTTTCATTTGGACTAAGCAGCCACGCTAACATATTTGAATGACGAATTTCGTAGTTTTCTAACTTCAATACTTTAAACGCATTAAATGAATTAATTTGACGATTGAGTTGTTGAAATGAAACATTATTCTCTAGCTCAATCAATCGTTGAATAGTCATCATACATCTCCCCTGTCTTTTCATAATCAACTAGAATGCTACACATATATTATAACTGTTTTTACGCTAAACCTATTTGTATTCTTTTACTAACTGCTATTATATTTCTATGAATTATCCAACATACAATGAGTACATGATAATATTTATGTTATCATGTACTCATTGTATTATATGAAAAATGACTTTTTAAAGTATGCTAACTACTAGACCTGGTACATATAAATTTCTATTATTGTCATCCTATTTTCAATAAATCTTACAGCAGTTCTATTTAACGATTGGCAATTCCACAATATAAGCATTGAAACAAATATTATTTTGAGTACATAATAATATTTGTTTTATATGTACTATTTATATTTTATAGTATTTCTACACCATAAACATGTCGGATAGTAATCTCTTTTATGCAACGTCCGTTTCTCCTATTAAACAACCGTCTAGACAAGATTACTTCAATTTGATTGAATATTCTGTTTTATATGCGTATAATAAACGTATTACTATTGAAAGGATGATGAGTAGATGAGCAAATAATTCTATTTTACACGTAAAAATGTATACGCATTTTCACTTAAAATAGGATTAGTCTGTCTATTTATTATACTTTTATGAGCCTCTTAAAGGGCTTATTTGATAATGAATTGTAATCCTTCTGAATGTTCAGGAGGATTTTTTTATTTGTCTATGCGTATGCATTCAGTTCACTCACAAGGAGGAAATGAAGTATGCCCATCGAAATGAAAAATGTAAGTTTTAGTTTTGATACACTGGAACAGCCATTGTTTCACGAAGTCAATTTAACGATTGATACAAACTGGAAACTCGGTTTAGTTGGACGAAATGGACGAGGAAAAACAACATTACTGAATTTACTGATGAATCACTATTCATATAGTGGGGAGATTTTTTCAACAGAATCATTCGTGTACTTTCCACAGCATGTACAAAATAAAGAAGCACTTACTTACTATGCAATTGATGAAGTAATGCCAGTAGAGTTGTGGAAGCTTGAGCGTGAATGTCAGCTCTTACAATTAGATAAAGCTATCTTATGGCAGCCCTTTGAGCAATTATCAGGTGGTGAGCAAACAAAAGTGCTATTAGCTGCACTGTTTTGTGATGAGACACGTTTTCCACTTTTAGATGAGCCAACCAACCATTTAGATATACAAGCTAGAAAAATCGTCGCGAATTATTTAAAGAAGAAGACAGGCTTTATTCTCATTAGTCATGATAGAGCATTTTTAGATGCTGTAGTAGACCATATTTTAGCCATTGAAAAGCGTCAGCTCGCTATTTATAAAGGGAATTTCTCAACTTATACAGCACAAAAAGAGCAGCAAGATCAATTTGAAGTCGATCGAAATAAAACGATTAAATCAGAAGTAGACCGATTAAAACGTACAGCGAAGGAAAAAGCAAACTGGGCCACTAAAAAAGAACATGCTAGTAATGATGCCTTTGCACGTGCACAAGCAGCAAAAATGATGAAGCGTTCCAAAGCAATCGAAACGCGCGTGCAAGCACAAATAGAAGAAAAATCAAAACTTCTGCACAATATTGAATCTGTCAGTGCCCTGACGATTAATTGTCTCACAACACATCGCAATCCCGTTTTGCGCGTTCGAAATTTTACGATGCATCGGAACGGTCAGCCATTATTTCAACCAATATCTTTTGAGCTTTATCAAGGAGAGCAAGTCGCATTAATAGGTCCAAATGGCAGCGGAAAAACCTCGATACTGCGCTATTTATTAACGGGTGAATTTGACGGGGACGTTGAAGGCGAAATAGCAATTCCTCAAGGCTTAACAATGAGTACCATTCGCCAACTCTATGATGATAATACGGGTATGCTAAAAAGCTTTACTAAACATCATGAGATAGATTACACGTTATTTTTAAATAATCTACGGATATTAGGAATGGAACGTGATGTGTTTCATGTGCCGATTGAACGAATGAGTAATGGACAACAAAAAAAGACCGAATTCGCCAAATCTTTAGGGACATTAGCAGAGCTGTATATATGGGATGAGCCACTTAATTATTTAGATGTATTTAACCATGAGCAAATTGAAACGATGATTCAGACCTATAAACCGACATTACTTTTTGTTGAGCATGACGCTGCGTTTGTCGACGCAATCGCGACAAAACGAGTAGAAATTATTCCGTATTAATTTAGACAACAATCCATTCCAGAAAAAGATAAGGCAATAAATCCGTTAGCACATATGACTACAAAATGAGCCTATGTAACATTCATTACAATGTGCCAGCACCCTATAGCGCCATCAGCGTGTGGACTTAATGAACATTCTGGAATACGAAAAAAGCTAAGGTCATTTCAAAAACGAATTATTATGAATCATAAACTCACTAAAGTGTCGTTACATTTTAGTGAGTTTTCAATAATTCAATGTACTCATAATAATATATGTGTTCTTGATAATAATGAAGCAGGGAAAAGTACAACAAACCTTACAGCTATAACGAATATAAGTTATGTGAAATTTAATTTTGTTACCCTTCGTATTATGTACTCATAATAATATTGTGTTACAATTGATACATAATAACACAAGAAGGGTGCGCGATTAAACATGTCTAGAATTATTGCTTTTGTTAATCAAAAAGGCGGCGTAGCCAAAACGACTAGCACAATTAATATTGGCGCGGGTTTGGCACTAGAAGGAAAGAAAGTATTGTTAGTTGATTTAGATGCACAAGGACATTTAACTGTAAGCTTAGGTGTACCTGCACATGACTTTGACAATACGATTTATGAAATCTTTAAAGGTGATATCGCAGCTAAAGATGCGGTTACAAATATTGATAGCCGTTATGATATTATCCCATCAGATATTCGGTTAAGTGGATTAGAAATGGAAATGAGTGCTACTGCAGGTCGTGAATTTATTTTGAAGGAAATGCTAGAGCCTATTAAAGATGATTACGACTATATTTTATTGGATTGCCCACCAGCTTTAGGTTTACTTACACTGAATGCTTTAACTGCAGCAACTGAAATATTCATTCCCATTCAAGCAGAATATTTAGCATTACACGGGATGAAACAATTACTACAAGTAGTTGACTTAGTACAAAAGAGATTAAACCCTGAATTACAATTAACTGGTGTTATCACAACATTCTTTGACAAGCGTAAAATTTTAAATCAAGAGCTACAAAATAAAATTGTTGATACATTTATTGAAAAGTCATTTAGTACACTTATTCGAAATAATGTCGCCTTAGCAGAAGCACAAGCATACAATCTTGATATATTTGCTTATAAACCTTCAAGTAATGGGGCAAAAGATTACGCAGCATTGGTACAAGAGATTTTACAGCAGGAGGAAATTTAACATGAATGAAAAAAAGAATCGTTTTGCAGGCGCTTTTGATAGCTTAATGCAAACACAACCTGTCGTTGAACAAACAACAGCTAAAAATCCAGTCGGTCGTCCACCTAAAGATGGTATTCAACGTGAAGGTGCCAATACAGGATTACCTGAAGAATGGCAACGTTATACTTTGATTATCAATAAGCAAGTGCTGCAAGACTTAAAAGACTATGCATGGTATGAACGCATTTCAATTAAAGATGCTGTCGATACTATTTTTAGAGATTACCTAGATAAAGCTGATTTTGAACGTCCAAAACAGAAGTAATGAGGTATGCACATGAACGAGAATAAACAAACAAACTTGTCGTTGTCGCCTGATGATTTTTTCGCATTATCTCCTGAAAAGCAAGCTCGCTTTCTAGACTTAGCAAAAGAAATTGCCAATTCCGCTTTAGAACGTATGAAGCAAGAGTTAGAAGAAAATGACCATGAGTATAAGTCAGAAGATGTTCAGCAAATTCAAAATGATTATGATAAGTTACTACAGTCTATAAAAAATGAATACGAACAAGAAATAAACTATCTTCATCAAAATGGATTTGAAGAGACCGTATCAGAACTCGCTGCTAAAAAGGACATCGATTTATCTGAGCTTAAAGACTTAGTTAACGACATGGGCGAAGCTGAGTTTTATGAAAATATACGAGTGGAGTTATTTCCTCAAAATCGTCGTTCATTACACATTCAAACAAGTTTTTTAGACAGTATTATGCCTAAAACATTTTATATACCAAACAGTAAAGTCGCTAATTCTTTAACGAATCCTCAAGTTACATTCGATGTGGGAACATTTGAAGTTGAATTAAATAAACAACGCGACATTTCCGTACAAGTAACATTGAATTTCGATGATGAAAATATACAAATTATTGAAAAGAATGGACGTCGTTTAACTGCTTTTGACCGCAGCGTATTGAACAGTGTATGTAGCCGATTTGAAGCTGGTAACTTAACATTTACCCCTGACCAAATTTATCGAACAATGAATGGTTTAACGGAGCGAGAATTTGTTAGCGCCGAATCTAAAGCTCGCATCATTGAAAGCATCGACAAAATGCGCATGCTTGAAGTTAAAATCGATTATACGGAAGAAGCTACTAAAATGTACAAAAAGCCGCATACTGACCGCTTGAATAAGTATGTAATTAGCAGCTATTTATTAGCTTTAAGTAAAGTCGAATTAATTACTTCAAATGGGGCAGTACAAGGCTACAAACTTTTAGAAAAACCTATTATTTACACCTATTCTCAACATAATAATCAAATCATATCTGTGCCAATTACTTTACTTAACACAAAGAACTATTTACGAACTACACCAGATGTCACTGTAATACGAGAATACTTGATACGAAGAATTGCTGTAATGAAGAATGACAAAACGAAATCGAATAAAATTCTATTTGAAAAAGTTTATGACGAACTCAGTTTGATAGATCCTGACAAAAAGAAAACTAAAAAAATTCGAGATATTGTTGAGAAAGTTTTAACTAAATTTAAAGATGATAGTTTTATAGAAGATTTTGAGCTATTTAAAAAAGGGCGTTCATTTTGTGGGGTATCTATAAAAAATAGAACAAATGTTTGAGTGCAATAAGTAGGTACTATAGGTGCAATAAGTGGGTACCATAGGTGCAATAAGTGGGTACCATAGGTGCAATAAGTGGGTACCATAGAGCAAAAAAAAAAGGGCGTTCAAGCTTAGAGCCACAAGGGATTGAACCATATCGCAAAAAACGCTGTAAGTACTGTAAGTATTGTAAGTACTGTAGCAAGCCAAGGCGACAGCTTGACACTTCGCCTTGGCTTTTATAATTTCAATTAAAAGATTATCTGGCGCGCAGTGAAAAATAATTAATTGAAATTAGGTGAGTACACATGACAAAAAGTTTAGATGAGTTAAAACAAAAAGTATCTTTAGAAATGTATGTAGAGGGACAAGGTTATTCATTAAGCATGGTACGTGGAAATGGACATCGCTTGTATAGAAGTGTTGTAGGTGCATGTCCTATTTGTGGACACAAAGATCATTTATTTGTATATCCTAATACGAATTCTTTTTATAGCTATAGTCAATGTGTCAAAGGAGGCAGCATTATTGATTGGTTTATACAAGTGGAAGGACTAACTTTAACTGCAGCTATCCAAAAGCTTTATCTATTAGCTGGTGAAGAACCACCAATGAAGAAATCAGATATTATGATTGATGAGGAATCGCCTCATGAAAGCCAAGACTTAACAGAGTATGTTTTACGTGTACATGAAAATACATTAAAAGATCCTGTACTTGCAGATGCACTTCGAACATTTTGTGCAGCAAGACGATTAGATGCTCGTCAAGTGTTTGAACATAAATTAGGTATTGTTCATTGGACGAATAAAAAAACAGGCGCTCAATATAAAAGGCTCATTTTACCCGTTTGGAAGGGCAGCAGCGTCATTTGGTATACAAGGAGGGCTATTGATGCTCCTGAGACAGAAAAACGTTTTATGGACGTGCCAGGCGTGTCTAAAAGCGAGGCTATATTAAACGTTGATTATTTAGACGAATCTCATGCAGAACCTATTTTTTTAACAGAAAGTATAGTTGATGCATTTAATTTAGAGTCTCTTGGTTATAAAGCAATTGCGATTAATAGTACTGGCAATCTAGAGAAGTTCATGAAAAGATTTAAATCTTCCCGAGCAAGAAATACAATATTAATTGGTGCTTTTGACAGTGATGAAGCAGGAAAAGCATGTGCAGCTAAACTACATACTTTTGGCTATACATCTTTAAAAAAGCCACGTATAAAAACAAAACGGAATAAACAAGGGTTAATTGAAGATGTCACAGATATTAATGATTGGTACATCGATAGCCTTGAAAACGCTCAGAATGCCCCAGGTGACGATTTATACTCATTAGGCATAAAAGTATCTATAGACAAGCAAATCGCCCTTAGAGGACGCTCTGACAACGTAGAATGCTATTTGGATTTTGATATGTTAAATGATTTAGAAAAAATCAGCGCATATCAAGATAAAAAGATAGGCTTTCCAAAGTTAGACGAAAAGATGAATGGTTTACAAGTTGGTTTGTATGTTGTTGGTGGCGTTTCCTCTGTTGGTAAGACAACTTTTGTTCATCAGCTTGCCGACCAGCTTGCTCAAAAAGGCAACCATGTATTGTATTTTTCACTTGAACAATCAAAGCTTGAAATGGTGACGAAATCTTTAGCAAGAACATCTGCAAAACTTGACTTAAAACACGCTATTAGCAGTATTGCTATTCGTAAAGGTGCGAAAGGTCAGCAACTTCAGAAATCGATTGAACATTACAAAACATATGCTAGTAATTTAAGCATCATCGAAGGAAATTTTGAGACGAATGTAATGACGATTCAAGCATATATTAAACAATACATTGAACAAAATCATGTTCGTCCTATCATTGTTATTGACTATTTACAAATCATACCGCCGATTGAAAAAGGAATGAGTGATAAAGCTGCTGTTGATGTAAACGTTCGTGAATTAAAACGGCTGAGTCATAAAGAAGGTGTACCGATCTTTGTCATTAGCTCATTCAATCGTGCCAATTATTTAGCGCCGGTTAGCTTTGAAGCCTTTAAGGAAAGTGGTGGCATTGAGTATACAGCAGATGTCGTTTGGGGCTTACAATTAGGTGTTATCAATTCAGAAGATTTTTTGAAATTGGACAAGCAGGCAGAAAAAATTGTTATGGTTAATAAAGCGAAGGCAGAAGAAATACGTGATATTGAGCTTGTATGTTTAAAAAATCGTAATGGTTCTTTATTTACGCATAAGTTTTCATATTATGCAAAGTATGATTATTATCAAGAAAACGAAGGGTTAGGCGATTTTACAGCTGCTCCAAGAAATGATAAAGGCGAACGTGTTCGATTCAAAATATAGATATTTTATACGACTGATGAGATGCGTATATTTTTAGCAACTTTACTACAAAAGAGAATTATTTTTTATGAGCGTCTATATTTTTTCGGTGTTTTTTCTTTCACGAACGCTGCGAAAATTTGCAGCAGTTCCTCTGTCTCCTCCACAGACAAATGAGCAATGTCAAAATACGTTTCAACGAGCGCTCCTTTTTGAATAAGGCGATGCGTGCGTTCTTTTCGAGAAAGTGAGGCATTCGCACGTGAAATGGAGAGCTCAAGTTGACGTTTACGGGCTTCTAATTGGTCGAGTTTCGAGCGTGCATTTGTCATAGCTGCTGCTCGCATTTCGTTGTTTGTTGTTCATGTAATGTCACCAGTTTTTTCACTAACTGATCGATTGTTTGTGGCGTTAATGTTTCATACGGAATGTCGAGTGCTTCAATGAGTTTTTTGCCGACTGTGGTGTTGATTTTATCTTTTTCTTTGGCAATTTGTACTTTTAGTTTTTCGAGCTGTTGCAATTGCTTTTCAAGATTGGTCATGGAAATCACCTCTTCAGACGTACTAGGGATGAACCAGTAGCTTACTTGTGTGAGCTGCTGGTTTTTTAGCTTGAGCGAAATAGGCATGGAGGGATCGGTTTCGAATGTGTGTGCCGTAGCGTAGAAGGTTGTGAATCAGTATAGCGCAGAAAAGATTTTTTGTCAAATAATTCAGAATAATTGAAAAATAGAAGTATGTGTGTTTTACTATCCATACGAGATTGAAAATCGAGAAGGGCGCACTTACACACCATCCTGTTCACTGCGTTCCAGGTGGTGTATCCTGCGTGTCAAAATGGCTTGTCGCCATTTAACAATTCGCGGTGCTCATTTGAAATGAAAGGAGGGAGTTCGATGGCGATTTATCACTTGGCGATAAAAAATGTTTCACGTGGAAAAGGGCAGTCGGTCATTGCGATGGCCGCGTATCGAAGTGGGGAGAAATTAGTGAGTGAACGTTACAATCAAACGCATTGGTATCGTCATCGAACTGTGCAGCCCGAGTGTTGGATCAGTGCGCCAACACATGCGCCGCACTGGGCAACGAATCGAGCGCGTCTTTGGAATGAAGTGGAACGTGTAGAAAAAGTGAAAAACGCGCGTCTTGCACGCGAGATTGTCATTGCCATTCCGAACGAATTAAATGAGCAGCAGCAAGTACAGGTCGTGAAGCAATTTGTCGACAACACATTTGTTGCACAAGGCATGGTGGCAGACGTGGCGATTCACCGAGATGATGCGCATAATCCGCACGCTCATATTTTAGTAACCGTACGTCCATTTGAAGCAGATGGTACATGGGGAGCGAAGTCCAAAAAGCAATATGTTGTCGATGAACAAGGGGAGCCAATTGTGTTGCCAAGTGGGCAAAAGAAGTCCGTGAAAGTCGAGACGACCACGTGGGGAACAGTGGAAACATTAAAAGAGTGGCGTAGTAGTTGGGAAAGGACGGTTAACGAAGCGTTAAAACAGGCGGGGCTTTCACATGAAGTGTCTGCGAAAAGTTTTAAAGACCGTGGCATGGACCTCAAGCCGACCATTCATGAAGGCTACCAAGCGCGCCAAATGGAGGCACGTGGGGAGACATCGGAGCGCTGTGAACACAATCGACACGTCCGAACGTATAACGTACAGGTCACACAATTGCAGCTCATGAAAGCTGAAATTGAAGCCGAAAACGAAGGGCAACATGTGAGCCGCCATTTATCACCAGAAGACAAACAAACATTGCGTCAGTTAGCTAAAGACTTGAAGCTGTTTATTCATGCCGATACGCTGGGACAAAAGAAAGTGATGCTGCAAAATTGGCACAATCGATTACTGGTGCAGCGTATGACAACGGATGTGCCGGCGGAAGTGTTTGATAGCTATGAACAGGTAGCGCAAAAGATTGCGTTGATTGATAGTATTTTGACGAAGGAAGCCGACCGTATCTTAGCAAAGTATTACCCGGAATTAGCAGGCAAGCTGACGGATTTTGAAAAACAGCAGCTGACGCATGAAACGATTCATTACGGGGTCATTGCACCACATCTTCTCCCGCCATTTTTAGCAGCGGTGAAGGATTATGAACTGCATACGCTGATTCAACAATTGAACCGAGGGATGGGCTGGTTACACAGCTATCGTGATGTGGAACAAAGCATGGCACAAGCACAGCAAAAGTTAGCGAAGTATTATGGGCTAACGGCGCCACATTTATACGATGTCGAGGCGTTTCGTCGTGTGTATGACGTGTTAACACCAGAAGAGCAACAGCGCGTGACAAAACTTTATACAGGCTACGTGGCAGCGAAGCGTTCATTACGGGTGATTGAGCGGGTTATGGAAGCACGCATTCGCATTGCATTTCCTTCAGCTGACGTGTCCACGTTGTCGATTCATGAAAAAGAATTGCTCGCACAAACGATTCGCTATTACGGGGAACACTTGACGTTAGAGGAGGTACTGGATGTGACAGAGGGCGTGCCAGTGTATCGTTTTAGTGAGCAAGCGATTCAAAGTGCGATGGAATACGTTGCGTTAGCGAAAGTAGCAGTGTCGCCACAGGAGCGCCTACGCATTGAAGAAGCGTTTCATACATTACCACCGATACTTCAGCAATTTTCTCGGGAGCCGGCCATGCGTAGCTTTTTAATTAACGAAGCGATTGCGTATGGCATCATTGATGAAGCGCAGGGTGAGAAACTGCAATGTAAGCCTATTGATACGCAAACATCGCTTCGAGCAGTGAATGCACAGCAGCTGTTGCAAACTATTTTTACGCCGCAGTCGCTCTCAACATTGCTTGGCGCTGTAAATGCCGCAGAAGTCGAGCGTTTACAGGCAACAAGGTCGCAACATTTAACGCATAACCGCCAAAAATATGCTAAAATTCACCATAAGGAAATCTATCGTCGCGTCACACATCGATTTAGTTAAAACGTGAAGGGTGGAACAATTCATGGCAGAAGGCGACCTACATGTGCACGTGTTTTTTAGCGAGGATTCATTTGAACAACTGCAGCAATTGAGCGATTGTACGGCTACAAGTAAAGCAAACATTATTCGGTTATTGCTATATTGGTTTCGTTATTTAGTGCCAACAGAACAGGAGCTTCAGTCTTTTCAACAGCAAATTGTGAAAGTGAAGACGCTACAAATTCGCTTACATGCCTCACTGATGTCGTTAGTGTCCGTACCTCATGCGATTTCTAATACAGTTTATGTATCATTTGCCCTTTATACAGCGTTGCAACAAACAAAACATGCTTTTCACCTATCAAAAAATTGTACAAACAGCTACCGTACATCGGCATTATTACAAGAGGATTTGTTTTATGGTCTTGCGAGTGTTACACGTGAAACAGGTATTCAAAAATCCGCATTTATTAGTGTGGCGATTTTAACATTGCTTCCGATTGAACAACTTGTCTTGGAACATATGGAGAAAAAACAAATAGGATTTCGATTGTCTAGTTATAGCAAGGACTATTTATATACATTAGAGCAGCAAAGTGAGTACAATGTGAACACAATTATTAATCAAAAGGTTCGTTCTTTTTTACAGGAAGTAACCGATTTCATAGTATGAAAATGACATATTTACATGCAATATGGACGAAATTAGCAGAAAATTTTGAAAAATAGTTGAAAAATTCAGAAAATAGGCGTATGTTGAAACTACGATAGTACTTGCTATTTGTCATAATGAAATCTCATACGAGCGAGCATTCGGAACGATACGTGATCATATGAAAGAAGGATTTAATATGAAAAGTATGTTACGACGAGTATCGTTTAGTAGTTTGATCGTTTTTGTCGCATTCAGTTCATCGAATATCGTGTATGCAGCAGCGGGTATTCAAGGGAAGCTCACGCAAGCGATGACAGTACTTCAAACGATTTTAATGAGTTTAGTTGTTGTCGTCGGCATCTGTGTTGCGTTATTTGTTATTATTAAACGCATGCCCTCAGCTGACGATCCACATGAAAAAAATGAAGTATTTAAAAGTGTCGCGAGAATTTGTATTATGGTTGCTTTAGCAGCAGCGATGGTATGGGTTGTGCCGTGGGTATATGGATTATTTACGTAAAGTTACTGCTATCGAGCGTTGTGACTCCTTTATGGGAGCATAGCGCTCTTTTTGTTTTCGAGGTGAGAAACAGATGAATCGATTAGGAAAGAAATTCACGTTTCCAGACAATGTAGATAGCTCGTATGATGTTGTACTTGGGTTGACGTTAAAAGAGATTTTACTTTATATTGTGCCAACGTTCGCAATTGGCATCATTTGTATTACGTTGCCACCGAATACACTGTATATGATGTTGTTAAAAATAGTCATGATGTTAATGGCAATCGTTATTGTGACGGCGATTGTAGCAGCTAGACCTGTAAAATCGAGACCTAATATTCGCTTCGGCGCATTTTATAAACGGAAGCAACAATTTAAAAAACGACAAAAGCTGTACTATTTGGCGCCATCGAAACGACGAGGAGATGAATCGTCATGGCGATAAGTTTATTTCAGTTATTACTTCAGCTAAAAGGTGAAAAACGGGATGCGGAACTTGAAGATTACGGTTTTCATTATACGCCGCCATCGCTGATGTACGGGGATAAAACGATTCAAGAAATGTCGTTATTACAAGCACAATATCAAGATTTTATTGTGACGAAAACCGGATATGTGACAGGGGCATTAAAGGTGAGTGGCATTAATATTGATTTGTTAACGCTGGATGAGCAAAGCGACTTATTTAGTGATTACAATTCCTTTTTAATGGGCAGCTTAGGTGAGACGAATGACGAAATGCAGCAATACATTGATAGCACGATGCCGGTTAATTTTCAGGACTATTTATTGTTTTGGAAAAGGCGTTATGTAGAGGTACAGCGTCAAAGTCCTGTAAATGAAGCATTGCTAGAACTCATTGCAAGCTATATTCATACGTATAGTGCGTATAAGCAGGAAAATACGTTAACGACGAAGCTTCATGTCGTCGTGCTACGCGAAAAAATAGAGCACAATAATATTCAAGCATTGGAGCAAGCTGCACAACTACTAGATGAAAAAATCATTGTGTACAAACGGAATTTAGAAGCTGCATTAAGTCAATATGAATTTGTTGTTGAAAAAATGACAGCGTACGATTATTTGCATTATTTGAAGCATTTTTTCAACAATGCTGATTCGTACTAAAGCGAGGTGAACGCGATGATGAGACGTACACGAAAAGCAGCTGCAATAGACACGATATCGTTGGCACATGTACTTGACGACGCAACGATTGAAGCGATTTATCCATTCTCGATTGAAGAACAACATGATTATATGCTCTTTGGGAGTACTTATGTGCGTGTGCTCATGATTATTGATTATCCAAATGAAGCGTATGGTAATTGGCTGTCGGAGCTTCGGAGGAAGAAAGGCAACATTACGTTTGTACAGCATATTAAAGGAATTAGTGGCAGCAAAATGCTTGAGCATTACAATAAGTCGATTAAAAATAAGCACGCTGAATTATTAAAAACGCTCGATCCGCTAAAGCGTCGCAAAATCGAATTGCAAATTGAAGCTGCCGAGTTACAGCTTGATAAATATTTAGGCAATGAAACGACGTACATTTACCAGTACACATATATTAATCTTCAAGCGAAATCATTAGAGGAATTGAATGCGTTAACGGATAGTGTCAAAACGACGTTGCTACGATTGCGACTTGTTCCGATGATTCCGACAAAAGCACAATTTCAAGCGTTTTGGTCAACGGTACCGATTGTAGAAAATTTGTTGCCAGAATATACGGAGCAGCAATCAAACAGTGAAGTAGCATCTAGTATGTTTCCATTTAGTGATAGCGAACTGCTTGATTTGCAGCCATCAAGTGATATTGAAGGTGTGAATGTAGATACCGGTTCGCTGATTGCAATTAATCATTTAAATCCAGCTGTTGCCCTCAATCAAAATATTGTTGTTATTGGGACAGCAGGTGTTGGGAAAACAACATACATGATGCAAAAAATATTAAGCTATATTGCTCGCGGCATTAAAGTATTCATTATTGACCCTGAAAATGAATACTCGGACATTATCCGACAATTAGGTGGAGAAGTTATTCACTTAAGTAGCAATGCAACGACGATTATTAATCCACTCGAAATCGTAAGTGAGCATGTGCTTGATGACACAGAAGAGCATACAACAGTAGCGATGCTCGTACGGGACCGGATTCAACGTGTACTCGCCTTATTTCAAAGCATGAAGCCAAATATTAGTGCGGTAGAGAAGGCGATTTTAGATAGTGTATTGCTACATGTTTATGAACAAAGTGGTATTTTTAATCGTTCGTTTAAGGAACTTACACCGACAGACTATCCAACGTTGAAGCATGTATACGAAGCATTGCAACAACTGCAACGAAAGGAGCCAGACCGTTTTCAGCGCATTGAGGACTTCATGTACATTTTAGAGGCATATGTGAACGGAAGTCGCAGCTTATTTAACGGGCATACAAACATTAACTTACATGCACCGTTTATTTCGTTTAACTTAAAAGCTTTGCAAAATGAGCCTGATGTAAGAAGCGCCGCCTATTTAAACGTCTTTAGTTATTTATGGGATGACATTACGAAAAATCGTACTGAAATCGTCAAGCTAGTTGTCGATGAGTTTCACTTCTTAACGCAAAATCCAGACGCGGCAAGCTTTTTTTATCAAGCGTACAAGCGATTTCGAAAGTATAAAGCAGGTGCGATTGCAGGGACACAGCAAATTCAAGACGTGCTCGATGGAAAGCTATCAGAAGGGAAGCAAGTAGGCGAGGCGATTATCGGAAATAGTTATACGAAAGTGTTTTTCGGGTTGGATGATAGTGGTGTCGACGATATTGTTCGACGATTGTCATTGAAATTGAGTGAACGTGAAAAGAAATTATTGAGTCGGAAGAAGCAAGGGGAAGCATTGATTATTCATGGCATTCAACGTGCTTTCATGCGTGTCACATTGAGCGAGGAAGAGTTACGACTCATTGACCCAATAAAATATGAACGGGAATATGGACATGCTGCTCACATGCCGACCAATTATAGCGCCAACATCTCCTTTAGTCAGGCGGAGCTTAACGATATTAATAATTACATGTTTGACAAAAGGTAGTGACAAAATTAGAATCGTCTAATTTTGAAAGAAAGAAGTGAGGCAAATGACTGTAAAACGTATTAGTAGCTTTGACTTTGGCACGATCGAAGTGCTTGAACATACAGTCATTATTCAATTGTCACGACAGCATTTTAAAAATATGAAGCAGGTGCCTTTGCTAACAACATATGTACATGACGATGTATTACCAGTAATCAATCAAACGGTGAATGATTACTACATTATGCTTACGTATAAAAAAGATCATCGCTTAAAGCCATTAATGGATATTCAAAAGGAACAGCAACTTGTGAAGCTATCGATTGCGAAAACGATTGTAGAGCAGGCGATGACAACACAACTCGAGGGTGAAGTGAGTTTGCATCCAAATACGATTTTTTATTTCCCGATGAATACGGTGAAGTACACATATGTTGCAGAACGTAAGACGATGCCGTATGAAGATGGCTATACGGATTTTATGCGTTATCGTGCACTTGTGCTGTCAATTTTAACAGGGCGTAATTATAAGCATTGTTTTCAGTTATCGACGTTGCAGTTAAGTCAGCAATTTGCACTTGTGCGAGATATTTACCGTGCGACGACACTTGCTGAAATGGAACAGCTATTAGCGAATGCGACGAACTTTGTCACATATGAGTATGTGGCACAACAGCAACATACTCAGCGGAAAACTAAACGACGATTTTTATTAGCAATGGCAGCATTTAGTATTATTATGGGCGGTATTGTTTACGGTATAGATAAGCAAGCAGAACAACAGACACAACAAGCAGTGTTTGCAAAAGAGCAACAGTATGAAAAAACAGAAATAACAGAGCGTGCGGAATATTTATTCCAACAACAGGAATATGAAGAGGCGATACAGCTATTTCAGCAAATAGGCGAATCCGATGCAAATTTATTTCAGCGATTGATTGATGTAAAACAATATAATCTTGCGTTAGAGCTTATGCCGAAAAGGCTTGAAGATGTGTTACAGCACATTTATGCATATGGAACACCTGAGCATTTGCTTGCATTAACATTAGCTACTTCAAATAGTACGCTCACGACAAAATTAGAACTTGAAAAAGCGATTGTGAATGAATATGACGAGAAGTTACAGGCGATGCTGCCATTTACAAATGATAAAAATACGCTTGCACGCGCAGCGGATATGTATTTGAAAAGGCTGGATGTGTTAGCAGCAGAACAAATTTTTCAACGTACACAAGATGAAACGATTCGTTGGAAAATTGATGACAAAAAGAAGCGTATTGCGATTCGAGATTTGAAAAAGGAACTGAAAAAACTACAGCAGTCAAGCATTGAAAATAAAACGCAGTTAATTGCGACACAGCAAGCAGCATTGCAAACGTTAGAGCAACAGCTAACGCGAAACGATACGTCGCAGCTAGCGAGGTGAGGTCAATGTTTACGATTGCTCGAACGATTTACATTTTCCGAAAGCCGATTGTGTATGCGCTACTTTTTATCGCGATCGTATTAATTGCTACGATTGCTGCAATTAGCGTAAATGAACAGCAGCGTGTAACAGATATGACGAGCTTTCAGTCAGGACAAGTGAGCGAATCGGTGCGCCAATGGGAAACACAAATTCAACAGGAGCTTCAAAAGTACGGCTTAGAGCAGCATATTTATTTAGTGATGGCAATTATGATGCAAGAAAGTGGCGGACATGCCAGCTTAGATGTGATGCAGGCGAGTGAATCGCTTGGGCTACCGCCAAATACCATTATCGACCCGTTGTATTCAATTGAAGTCGGTGTACGTTATTTCGCTTCAGTGATGGAAGCAGCGGATAAGGCAGGCGTTGATATTGAAACGGCGATTCAAAGCTATAACTTTGGCAGTGGCTACATTTCCTATGTTGCAGCACGT
Source organism: Caryophanon sp. (assembly GCA_036309765.1). GTDB lineage: Bacteria > Bacillota > Bacilli > Bacillales_A > Planococcaceae > Caryophanon. The sequence goes on from JAXJTE010000025.1 coordinate 19,176, forward strand.
GGTGGGAAGCATACAAAAGTATTAGCAGAGCAGTTTAGTGCTCTGCAGCAACAAAAGCTTGGTTGGAATCGCTACGGTGATGTCAGCTATGTAGAGCATGTGACACGCTACGTTGGCGCAAAGGATGATAGTGGTAGCTACTCAACGCTTGCAGCTGCAACAACAGGGGATTTAAATGCGGTGTTAGCAGAAATGCTGAAATATGAAGGTTGGCCGTATCAATGGGCAGGTATGGACCCGTCAACATCATTTGATTGTTCAGGCTTGATGATGTGGTCGTTTCGGAAAATTGGCATACATTTGCCACGTACAGCACAGGAGCAATTTAATGCAACGGCACGTATTTCTGAAAAAGAGCTACAACCAGGCGATTTAATCTTTTTTACGCGAACGTATGAGGCAGCACATGCAGTGACACATGTAGGTTTATATATTGGCAATGGTGTAATGTACGACGCAAATGGTGGAGGTATCGGCTATTCGAGTATTTTAGAACCGTACTGGCAATCACATTTATATGGTTACGGTCGCATTGCAAATTTTTCATTGTGAGGTGAGGCATTTGTGGAAACAATGGTTATTCGTTATTGGCATCGTGGCACTTGCAATTAGTATTGTGAGCAATTACTTCCTTGCACAGCAAAATGAAACATTGAAGCAAGCAGCTACTACACATGATGAGGAAATTGAAGTGCTTGAGCAAACGTTGGCAGATGTAGAAGCGATGTCATCACTAAATGTAAGTGTAGAAGAAATTGACCGACTACATGCTTTTTTTGAAGCGTATTTACAATACAATAACGATACGTATACGACGCGCTTTCAAGAAATGGCGCGTTATGCGAATCAGCGAGTTATTGAAAAGTTACAAGGAGCTGCAGTACTCGACACACCGATTGTACCTGTTGAAAACGAACTGGTTTCCATGGAGGTGTATATTTCGCCCAATAAGCCACATGAATTTTTCGTCTATACGAAAACAAATTACTATGCAAATGGTGTAGCAATTACGAATACGAATATGTTGTTTGAAGTAGAAATCGAACAAGAGAATCATACGTGGACAATTCGAGATATTCGTAACAAAGGTAATGTGAAAGAAGTCGATGATGTGTAAAGGAAGATGCATATGATAAGAATTATTGTAGCGCTTCTATTGTTTTTGGTGTTAGAAGTAGTTGTAATTGCAGCAGTTGGACAGTTTATGTTGTTTGCCGATTTAAAGCATTTGTATACGACAGATGTAGCAGGACAACTGTTAGTGCAGCAGCTCCAAGCACCAATTGAAACGGTCAAAGCGTTAATACGTGCGAAAAATCCGTTATTTTTTATTGGTAGCTTTAGTGTAATCGTCGGTATCGTATACGTACTTTTGTTGCCGAAATCCGATTCACAAGGGTGGCGTGTGCACGAGAAAAATGCGTATCATGGTTCTGCGCGCTGGGCACGAAAGCATGAAATTTTTGATGAAAATTACAAGGCGGTATCGATGAAAACGATACAACAAGACATGAAAAAGCAGCTAGAAGGTAGGTGAGCATATATGGGAACGATTTTAGGTATTGCGCATAAGCGAGCAATTATTCAAACAAATGATTCTAAGCCAAACCGCAATATTTTAGTTGTTGGTGGACCGGGTAGCTATAAAACACAAAGTATGGTAATTACAAACGTATTGTTTGAACAACAGAACTCCATTGTGCTCACCGATCCAAAGGGCGAAGTGTATGAAATGACAGCGGCGATTAAAGCCGCGCAAGGTTATGAAGTACATGTCATAAATTATACGAATATGCGTGCGAGTGACCGACATAATCCACTTGATTACGTACGCTATGACCGCGATGCAAATATTGTGGCAAATAAAATCATCGAAACGTCAAACAAAGATGCAAAGCGTGACATATGGTTTTTATCGCAGCGTGCCCTTTTAAAAGCGCTCATTTTATACGCTGTACATGAATTGTCACCGGAGAAACGAACGCTTGGTGGTATTATCGAGTTTTTACAGCTGCATAGTGCAGATAGTAAAGCATTGGATCAGCAATTTGAACAATTGCCACTGGAGCATCCAGCGCGTAAAACGTATGAGCTTGGTTATAAAAAAGCAAAAGGTGAAGTACAAGCATCGATTATTATTTCATTACTTTCAACGATTGCAGAATATATTGATGAAGATGTGAATCGATTTACATCGTTTAGCGACTTTCATTTACAAGATGTTGGGCGAAAGAAAATGATACTGTATATCATCATGCCGCTCATGGACAGCACGTGGCAGGGGCTCATTAATATTTTCTTTCAGCAGCTGTTCACGCAGCTATACGAGCTAGCAGCAACGAATCACGCAAAACTACCGAACGAAGTAACATTCATATTAGATGAGTTTGCAAACTTAGGTCATTTTGAACATTACGAGGAATTTTTAGCGACGTGTCGAGGCTACGGCATCGGTGTCATGACGATTGTACAAACGATTACGCAGCTTCAAGATAAATATAAGGATAAAAAGGCAGAATCGATTTTAGGGAATTGCGCGGTGAAAATTTGTTTAAACGCGGCAAATGAAACGACCGCAAAATATTTTAGCAATTTAATGGGCGATGCAACAGTCAAGGTCGCAACGCAAGGGAAAAGCAAAAATCGGGGCAGTGACAAATCAAGCAGCAGTATGAGTGATAACGAATCGTACACAAGACGACCACTCATGACGCCACAAGAAATTGCGATGATGAAAAATGATACGAGCATTATTTTACTTGCGAATAAGCCACCGATTCGGGCAAAAAAAGCGATGCAATTTGCACTGTTTCCGAAGCTCATCGACAATCCGAAATGGAAGCGTTTGCAACATTTATATAAAAATGAATCAACGCCACAGCAACTCGCACAATTACAGCAGCGGCAACGTCAATTTGAAGACGAGCAACAGAAAAAACAACATGCACGTGAACTGGAATTGCAGCATCAAGCGGAAAACATTCAATCGTTTTTTCATAAACATGATGAAACAAAGAAGGAAGTTCAACAAGAAGAAAATATTTTATCGTATTTAAAACAGGAGCCATAAGCAATCGAGGTGATGATTATGGACATATTCGGTAGCTTAAAGGAAAAGCTTTTAGAGATGTTTAATGAATGGCTAACCGACTTACTTGAAACGGTATTTCGTTTTCTAGCACAAGGACTGTTTGCTCGGGAAGGATTGACCGGATTATTCGCTGATTTTTATGCCGTATTCATTACATTTGGTGGGGCACTTTTATTGGCGATTTTACTTTATCGGATTTTGAATATGGTGTTACAAGAAGGCGCATATAGCGATGTAAACATGGCAGAGCTACTGCTATCAACGCTGAAAGCTTCTGCGATGGTGCTTGTATTCCCAGTATTACTCGTATTAGCTCATGACAAAATCGTTGCACCACTTGGGGAATATTTCTTCGTAGACGTTGCAAACAGTTCTGCTGATACAATTACAAGCTTTTTCACTTCAAATAATACGATGCAAGAGCTATTTACGACAGGTTCCATTTCAGCGTTACTATTTTTGTTATTTCTCGTTGTTGTGTTTACCGTTTTCGCATTTAAAATGTGTGTGTATCATGCGGATTTTGTATTACTTCAAATTTTAGCAATCGGTGCAGCAGTATCCATCGCAAGTGATAACTACGATTACAGTGATACATGGGCGCGTGAATCAATTAGCCAAGTAATATCGATTATCATACACGTGTTACTAATGGCAGCATTGCTCTCCCTTATAGCGAATTTAACGAGCTGGTATCAATTTATGCTCATTATTGGTTGTGGGATTTTAATCATTCGTGGACCGACGTCGTTACGTTCCATTTGGTATTCGTCAGGTGGTGCAAAAGGAGCGTTGAATGCAGGGAAAGTTTCAACTCGTATGTTACTGCTTAAAATGAAAGGTCGGTAGAGGAGGTATCATGCATGAAAAAGTATCTATTGCTCATGTTACTCGTATTACTGAGCGCGTGTGGCACGACGAATTTTGAAGATGAACTTGTAGGCAAGTGGGATTTTGCTGATAGTGATGGTTTTAGCGGCACGTATGATTTTAAAGAGAATGGTACAGTGCTTGTTGATTCCATTGTTAGTATTTCTGGACCGTATGTTGTGGAGGATGATGTCATAACAATCGATGAAGAAAATGTTTTTACGATTGAGAAAACAGATTACGGATTTTACTTGCAAGATGTGGACGAAGAAGAGCGGTATATAGAGCTTCATGAGCAAAATAAGTAGAGGTGAATCACATATGTATACACTTGAAGAAGTCGAATTTAGTGGACTGCCAATTGAAATTGATAAAGGTAGTTATTTATTTTTAAGCGAAGTAGCAGACATATTTGCGTATGAGCTTGCCGCGTATTTGAAAGTGAAAGTAGAAGGTCACAATCAATACGTACCGTTGTATGCAAAGCGAGGTGACTAGCAAATGGCTTATTCTGTTGAAGACTATGCACGTGTGCAACAAGAAAAGGCACAGCAGCTCATTGAAGCAATAAAAGGTAATCTCGAAAGCTTTGTTGATACCGATCATTTTAAAGAGTATTTAAAGTTTATGACGACGATGAAAAACTACAGTGCTGATAATGTGTTGATGATTTATACGCAATGTCCTCAAGCAACAAGAGTAGCCGGATTAAAAGCATGGAATGAGCTTGGTCGTTACGTCAATAAAGGGGAACACGCATTAAAGATATATGCCCCTGTTAAAAAGCGTACGTACTTAGTTGATGAGCAAACAGCACGTCCGTTATATGATGACAATGGAAAGGCACGTTACATTGAGCAGTTGACCGGATTTCGGCTTGTAAATGTGTTTGATGTAAGCCAAACGCATGGCAAACCAATCGTAACAGCACGTGCATTAATTAATGACGCTTTTGCAATGGATGAGGGAGCGACGACGTTATATGAGCGTTTTAGTGCGTATTTAAACAAGCATTCATCGTTGAGAGTTGTGGAAAATGTATATGATATTGTGCGTGAAGGACGTGGTTTTTTTCAAGCAGACGAGCAGCGGATATCGATTAACGGAGCTGAACCGAGTGGTGTGGCGAAATTAAAAACACTCATTCATGAATATGCGCATGCACAGCTGCATTATAACGGGAGCGAATTTGCTAACTACGATCGAGGTCATCGCGAGGCACATGCCGAGTCCGTTGCGTATGCGGTCATGAGCTATTTAGGCTTTGATACGACACCATATTCAGCACCGTATATAGCAACATGGGCGAAAGATATTGAAGTGATGAAAAAAGCGTTACATGAAATTCAACAAACCGTTACGAAAACATTGCACATTGTAGATATGATTCAGCAACTAGAGCTACAGCTACAAGTAGAACAGTCGTATTCGCAGCAACAGCACATCTCTGTGTCACATGAGGCATTAAAAGCCATTTTCCCAAACGTGCGTTACGTATTCCAAAATAAACTAGCAGTCGAAAAATCACCACAAATTCCAATTGTTTATTTTAATCGCACGTACCATCGTATTGAAGTTGGTAGCTATCACATTCAAAATGAATTGCTATTAGATGCTCACCATACGCCGATTTCACAACAAGCATTAGATGATAAGGAAATTTTGCTCCTCAATGTTTTATATAGCAGTCCGAGCTTTATGAAAAGCTATGCGCCATTTTATAAGCAGTTTAATGTACACAACGGTGTAGAGAGCTGTACGATTCAACACATACCGACTGGACAAACGATTTTGACACGCGATACGTTAGAGGATGCAAAGAAAAGCTTTATACAGTATGTAGAAATGGAAACAACGACATTGAAACACGTTACGGTAAATGATCCGTCATTGAAGCCATTCGAAAAAGTTGTTGATGCACTCACCAGTAAGTTAGCCGAAGTTCAACCACCACAGCAGCAACAAGTGGAGACACCAGCGTTACAGCAACGCTTACTATAACTTAAAAGTTGAGCGCTAGGTTAATGAAGCGTTCGACTTTTTTGTCGTTAAAGATTAAGTTCAAATGAAGTAAGAGCATGTATAATTTGTCGCCTCCACTACGCCTTCACGACAAGCAAACGACGCTTTGTGTGAAGGTGTACGTGTCGCTTCGGTATTAAACGTTTCGATAACTACTCGCTGTAAAAAGCGCAACAGCGAGTACGTTCCTGCTACGTTTACGGCATAGCCGCCATACCGAACGAGGCGAAAAGCAAAAGAGCAAGTGGAAGTGAATGCCGAGGCAGTCACTTTGATTGTGAGCATTTTTCCGATTTCTCTCGCCATACGCCGAAGCAGCAACATCACCTGCTTCGGCTTTGCCATTTGCGTTCAACAACCGGCAAGCAGCGCGGCAGATTCTGCCTACCACACTGCTATCCGTGTTTCACCCCAAAACGCAAGGACCGTCAAAATTTTTTGTCGAAAGCGGCTGACGCTACAAAAATTTTTGAGCTACCACACGTGGTTCCTTGCGTTTTGTTTGCTGCAAATAACTTCATGGCATCGCCAAGAAATCGGAAAAAATTCTGCCTTCCGACTTCGTGATTGCGGCTTCAAGCAATCAAAAAATGCGAGGAGGAAACCATCATGACAAACAACCAAACACTACAACCGATTTACGAGATTATTCGATTAAAAGCAGAGCGTCGCAAATTGCCAAAGAAATATTTATCTGAAAACCTAGAAGATTATATCGTTCGTAGCCCTGCTGACTTTGCCCACATTGCAATGAAGTTTATCGGTGACGATGACCGTGAAATCTTTTTAGTCGCTTGTTTATCAACGAAAAACCAAATCCAATCGTTGCACCGTTGTCAAATCGGTCTATTGAATGCGAGCCTTGTAACACCACGTGAAGTGTTTAAAACAGCATTCTTACAAAATGCCGCAGCAATCATTGTTGCACATAACCACCCATCACAAGTGCTGACACCAAGCCCAGAGGATTTAGAAGTGACGCAGCGCTTACAAGAAGCCGGTGCACTACTCGGTGTAGAAGTACTCGACCATTTGATTGTGAGCCAAACAGAGTACGTGTCATTTAAGGAGAAAGGGTATATGTAGTTGTAATTAACGGAGAAGAGTCGTACATTTCGTACGGCTCCTTTTCTCATATGATTTTTGGATGCCTAAGTGTATAGTTAGTTTTTTTAGTGGTAAGGGAAAGATTTTGAATTTATGGTATATTAGTAGTAACTACCTATGAAAGGTGTGAAATTATGGAGAATTATGAAGTTTTAAGAGGCGATTTAATCGATGAGTTACAATCATATTTAGTAGGACCTCATTTTGAAGATGAAATACTTGGAAAAGAAGTTCGACCAATGCAATTATACTTAACAGGTAAATTAGTACCGTTTGGATCTTCTTCAGATGTTGTAAATGAACGTGATAACGCAATTGAAACACATGTTGAAGTGAGTGAAGAAGAAATTAATGATCAGATTACAATAAAGAAGTTATTCCGTCCTTCAACAATGGGATTTAGTTTCAAATTAAAACAATTAACGACAATAGAAATTGAAGCGTCTTGGGCGATTTATGAAGAAGATGAACATAAGCGAGTAGTTCAATCAGAAGTTTGGAATGTTGATTTATTATATAGAAATACAGAAACTCTTGAAAATAAGAATGAATCAAAATATGGAAAAGTTCGTTATACTGTTACACATCGAAACGATTTATATCATGTAAACGTATTTTTAATGAACACATTAAAACGTGAAAATCAGTACCCAAAGCAAGATGAAGTTATGTTTCAATGTGAGTTAAAAGTACATATACCGACAACTTATGTCGCAAAGTTCACTTCAAAAGCAGATAAATATCATGTTCAAAATGAGCTTCTATATCGACATAAAGAAGAACTGGCAATTGGTCATGGAGTAGGTGTCGATTGGGAAGAAGTTGGTAATATTACAACTGTTTATTCGACATGGATGCCGCGCTATGAACTACCTAACGTTGAACATACAAGAATCGAACAGCAGTCATTTAAGATGAAAGATTTAAGTGAATCTTCTCCAGGACAACTTAGAGAAAAGTTAAATGTTATTCCAACAACTTATAAAATGTGGTTGGATCAAGAGCAACAAATAATAAGCCAACTTGAACCACATTTAAAAATGGAAGCTGAACAAAATGTATTAAAAGTACAATCTATTATTAAACGCTTAGAGGAAGGGATTGCACTTATAACCGATAGTAGCGATTCTTTAAATTATTTAGCGTTCCAATTTGCAAATCGTGCCATGCTTTTACAAAGGGCGCAATCATCAGTTGCGCAAACATACCGAGCAACAGGTAAAAGAGTAAAGCCAACATTAGATGGAGAATGGCGTTTATTCCAATTAATTTTCTTACTCATGAACATTGCTGGAGCATCTGATGAACAGCATCCAGACAGAGATATTGTCGATTTAATTTGGTTTCCAACAGGTGGAGGTAAAACAGAGGCTTACTTAGGTGTAGCAGCTTATGTAATGGCATATCGCCGTTTATTAGCGCCTAATCAAGTTGAAAAGTATGCCGGGGTTACAGTATTTATGCGCTATACGTTACGTCTTCTAACGACGCAGCAATTCCAACGAGCAGCAGCTCTAATTTGTGCAGCAGAAGTGTTACGTAAGCCAAATACAAAATTGTTTGGTGAAGAACCGTTTAGTATTGGGCTGTGGATTGGGCAAGACTCATCTCCTAATAGATTTGACGATGCAATGGAAAAATTAGAAGAATTGCGTGAAGGTAAAGATGTTAAATTAGGGAATCCAATTCAATTAATGAATTGTCCGTGGTGTGGCTCAGAATTAGGACCAGAACAATATGAAATTACTCAAAAATCACAAAAAATTTGTTGCTCAAATAAAGAATGTAAATTTAAACATGGTATTCCAGTATACACAATAGATGAAGCAATTTATAAAAAGCTACCAACTTTATTAATTGGAACAGTTGATAAAATTGCACAACTACCATGGAAAAGTAATATGCACGAGCTTTTCGGTAATAAAAATGTATATCATCGTGAATTAGGCTTTGAATATAGTGAGTCGACACCTAAAGGTTATAGTCGTATCAATCGCTTAAAGCCTCCTGAATTAATAATTCAAGATGAGCTACATTTGATTTCGGGGCCACTAGGTTCATTAACAGGACTATATGAAGTAGCAATTGATTTATTAACGAGACATAACGGAACACCAGCAAAAGTAATTGCATCTACAGCGACAATTAGCGGTGCAGATGAACAAATTCGAGCGCTTTACGGTCGAAGCATGCAGCAATTCCCATTTGCTGTTCAAAAAGCAAATGATAATTTCGTGTCAAAGGAAGTGCCAACGACAGATAAACCAGGTCGTTTTTATGTTGGCATATGTGCGCCAGGTGTAAGCAATAAAATTCAAGCGATTCAAACGTACAGTGCTTATGCAACAATTACACGCACGCAATCGAAATTTAAAGTCGATCCATATTACACAATGCTAGGCTATTTTAACACGGTAAAAGAGTTAGCGAGTATGAATACTACATTTAAAGATGAGATTAATACACGTTTAAATATGCTAGATCCAACGAAGAAATTTAATCATGATTTAGTTGTAGAAGAATTAACGAGCCGTAAAAAAGCGCAAGAAATACCGCAACTTCTAACTCAAATGGAAAAAACAATGGATGAAGAAGGTGTATTAGATGCAGTACTTGCGACAAATATGATTTCCGTGGGCGTTGACGTTGATCGACTCGGGACGATGTTTGTACAAGGTCAACCTAAAACAACTTCCGAATACATTCAGGCAACAAGTCGTGTTGGACGTAAATATCCAGGCCTCGTTTTTGTCCTACTTAATTCATTACGTTCACGAGACCTTTCGCATTTTGAACGATTCAAAGTATATCATCAAGCATTGTATCGTCACGTTGAAACAATGAGTGTAACACCGTTTGCAAAAGGAGCTTTATATAAAGGGCTAACAGGTATGTTTGTTGGGTTTTTACGTCAAAGCATAATGGCAATAAATGCAGAACAAAGTCCGAAACAAATTTTAAAGCTGCAGCAGGAAGTTGACGATGCAACGGTTCAATTTTTAGAGCGTATTCAGAATGCATATGGTGCAACAGTTGAAACAGAAGTACAAGAGTTAATTGAATGGTGGCGAGAACTAGCCATTAAATATACAGATCAAAAGCTTGCATATAAACCGTCCAAATATGTAAAAGCATCATTGCTAAGAAGTTTCAGTGAAGAAATTAAAAATCAAGATGCACGTCCTGCTATGATGTCATTACGAAATGTAGAATCAGCAATTGAAATCGAGGTGTTAAAATCATGAGTCAGCAAAGCGAAACGATTCGAGCATCGCAATTAATTTATCAATCAGGACCCGGTGCGATTGTCGAGCTATTAAACGGAAGTGTCATTGTAAAATCTGCCGATCAATGGAATACAAGTAAAGCGCCGAAGGAAAAAGATGCGCGCATCACATCATTTCTACAAGTAGATCACGTACGTATCTTAAATGAAAATCCTGATAAGCAAAAAATTAAAGCAGTTGTATTCCCTAAATGGAAAATCTGTCCTAAATGTCATAGTATGACGAACTTTGACAATGCCGTTTGTTATTACTGCAAACAAAAAAATGTGGAGGACGTTCAAGAGCTCTATGCGAGTCGGTTCGTCTTAGTATGTGAAGAAGGGCATATTTCAGACTTTCCTTATGACGAATGGGTGCATCGAAATAAGCAATGTAGCGAAACGTCCAAACAGCCACGCTTAGTATTAAATACATATGGTAAAAGCGGTTCGTTATCTGATTTATATGTGAAGTGCCTGCGTTGTAACCATAGTGAAAGTTTAGGTAAGATTATGCATCCAGAAGAACGTGAGGCATTTTCATTATTTGATTGTCAAGGCGAGCGTCCATGGATTAGCCCGACAGCAAAGGAACGATGCTCTTGTAAAATGAAAACGACGCTTCGTGGTGCATCGAATGTGTATTCACCTGCTGTGATGAGCTTTTTACAAGTCCCATTAACTGGATCTAGCTCCGACTTTGATATTCTTTATTTAGTTGAAAAAGATAAAACAAACTTTATGAGCATGTATAAGGCAATGGGTGAACAAGGAATCGAAATGGCATGTAATTTCAAAAACATTCCACCATCATTTGTTTCACTCATTAAACGATATTTAGATGGTGAAGTGACGATTGGAGAAAGTACAACGTATGAATCAATTAAAAAGCAGGAATGGAATACATTAATACAAGAACATGTCAATGAGGATCGATTCATTGCACATAAAGTCAACATGGCACCTGCACTCATTCCATACTTTGATTGCATTGTAAAAGTCGATTCCGTACCAGAAGTACAAGTGTTAAAGGAGTTTACTCGCTTAGATTATATTGATCGCTTCACTGATGATGAAGTGAAAATCCAACCGGTCGTCATCACACATGAGCCACAAAAATGGTTGCCAGCAATACGTAATTACGGTGAAGGGATTTTCTTTAAGTTCAACCTAGAAAAACTACAACAATGGGAACGAACTGAACAAGTATCGAAAGCAATTATTGAAGCATATAATGCGAACCGTACAGAGTTTAAGAAAGAGCCGTTAGAGATTTTGCCGCGCCAAATCTTACTGCATACATTTAGCCACGCACTTCTACAGGAGTTAGCAGCATATTGTGGCTATACAACAACGTCACTAAAAGAACGTATTTATGCAAGTGAAGACATGTATGGAGTGTTTATTTATACAGCCTCGGGCGATTCAGAGAGAAGTTTAGGGGGGCTAACAAGCTTAGCTCAGACAGATAAATTATTACCGATTGTTATTCGTGCGCTTGAGAAAATGAGTTACTGTTCTTCAGATCCAATTTGTTCAGATGGCGAGTTTGAATATCACACGACGGCAAATGGTGCGGCTTGTCATGCATGTACCTTTGTTTCTGAAACATCGTGTGAGTGGGGGAACTTATTATTAGATCGTCGTACATTAATTAATATCAATCAAAATGAGCAGGATGGCTATTTCGACCAACTATTAGATATATAAGAGGTGTAACAAATTGAAAGTAGATTTAGTAGATAATAAGGGCGCAAATACGCTTGTAGACGTATTAAAAAAAGAAATTAAAAAAGGTTCTAAAATCGCCGTTGCTTCAGCCTCGTTCAGCTTAAATATATTTCAAGAGTTAAAGAAAGCGTTAGAAAAAGGCGAATCGTTTCGATTTTTATATACAGAGCCGACCTTTTACGATCAGGAAGTCGATCAAAACCATCAACTAAAGCTTATTGAAAAAAATAATGAAGTAGTCCAATTAGATGGTAATCATTCGGAAATCCGTTTACGTAATCAAATGCATTCTAAGCTGTTATCTCGTGAATTAACGGAATGGATTAAACAATATGCTGAATTTAAAACTGTACTAGGTGATGTAACTTATCCTAAGCAAATGATGATTCAAAATAAAGCGAATGATAATATTTTTATTCAATCTGAAGTTGAATTCACAGCAGATGGATTAGGTATTGTATCTTCTAACCGCCAAGCAAGTTATACAGTGATGAAGGAATCTATGGGTGTAACCGAAAAAATGCTCGCTGAATTTGATCGTCTCTGGCAAGATGACACAAAGTCAAAGACAATCACAGAAAATATCATCCAGCAACTCGAAGCATTTCAAAAAGAAAACACACCCGAATGGCTTTATTTCGTCACGCTATATCATATTTTTTCGGAGAATTTAGAAGGACTTTCTGAAGAAAATATTATTAAAGAAGGTACGAACTTTAAAGATACCGTCGTTTGGAACAAGCTTTATCCGTTCCAGCGTGATGGTGTACTTGGTATGATTGATAAAATGGAGAAGTACAACGGCTGTATTTTAGCAGATAGTGTTGGTTTAGGGAAAACATTTTCTGCACTTGCCGTCATTAAATATTATGAGCTACGCAATGACCGTGTACTTGTTTTATGCCCGAAAAAGCTACGTGATAACTGGGCTGTATATACTCAAAATGATAAACGAAATGTACTAAGCGAAGATCGCTTCAATTATGATATTTTAAATCATACTGATTTAAGTCGTGAAAGCGGTATGTCAGGTGAAATTCGTCTTGATACGGTGAACTGGGCTAACTATGATTTAGTTGTAATTGATGAATCTCACAATTTCCGAAACAACAATGCACGCAAAGATCGCTTAACACGCTATCAGAAGCTAATGCAGGACATTATTAAAAAAGGTGTGAAAACAAAGGTATTACTTCTTTCGGCAACGCCTGTGAATAATAAGATGACCGATATTAAAAACCAAATCGCCTTTATTACAGAAGATAAGGATGATGCGCTTCATGCAGAAGGAATTGATAGCATTGAGCAAACGCTTCGTTCAGCCCAAGCAGCCTTTAATCGGTGGACGTCCTTATCTGCGCAGGAGCGTACGACAGAGCAATTTTTAAATATGGTGGAGCAAGATTACTTCCAATTACTTGATTTATTAACGATTGCTCGTAGTCGAAAGCATATTGAAAAATATTATGACGTAAAAGATATTGGCAGTTTCCCAACACGTCTAAAGCCAATTTCAATTAAATCAGATGTCGATACAGAACAAAAATTTTTGAATATGAATGAAGTGAATGAGCGTTTAGAGTCACTCAATTTTAGTATTTACCAGCCAATGAAATATGTATTGCCGCAAAAGCGTAAAGAATATGAGGCGAAATATGATACAGCCGTAAAAGGTGGACAAACTACGTTTAAGCAAACGGACCGTGAATTTGCAGTGGCCGCTTTAATGAAAGTGAACTTATTTAAACGTTTAGAAAGCTCGATTCATTCGTTCCGTCTAACATTAGAAAAGTTGGTAGCTCGTATCGAAGGAACCTTGCAAACATTACAACTTCAAGGTGGACAAACATTGTCTGAGCAATTTGACGATATGGAAATAGATGATGAACAGTTAGAGGCTATTACAGTTGGTAGTGACAAAGTGCAAATCCAGTTAAATGATATTGATGCGTTGAAATGGGCTGGAGATTTAAAAGCGGATTTAGCAACATTACATGAATTACTTGGAAAAGCAGAGCAAATTACATATATACGTGATGCGAAGCTTGAGCATTTAATTCGTCTTATCGAAGACAAAATTAATAATCCAATTAATCCAGATAATAAGAAAGTAATTATTTTCTCAGCATTCGCGGATACAGTGAAGTATTTATACGAACAATTGTCAGAGCGATTTTTACACAAGCAATTACACTCAGCACTTGTTGTAGGAAGTGGCGCCAATAAATGTACGTTAAAAGGTATACGGGTAAAAGACTTGAATGATATTTTAATTAACTTCTCACCAAAATCCAAAGAACGCGCTAAAGTGGACAGTAAACTTACAGATGAAATTGATATATTATTTGCGACAGACTGTATTTCAGAAGGTCAAAACTTACAGGACTGTGATTACTTAATTAACTACGATATTCATTGGAATCCAGTACGTGTTATTCAGCGCTTTGGTCGAATCGATCGAATTGGCTCGACGAATACAGAAATTCAACTCGTTAACTTCTGGCCGAATATGGATTTAGATGAATACATTAACCTTGAAGAGCGTGTAAAAGGGCGTATGAAAATTTTAAATACGTCTGCGTCGGGTGAAGAAGATATTTTAGATACATCATCAAAGGAAATGAACGACCTTGAATACCGTCGTAATCAGCTAAAAGCATTGCAAAACGATGTGTTAAACTTAGAGGATGTGTCGGGTGCAATTTCCATTACAGATTTAACTTATACAGATTTTAAAAGCGATTTAACTGCTGCTTTAAAATCGTATAAAAAGGAGTTAGCAGCCGCACCAAAAGGTTTATATGCAGTCGTAAGTAATAAAGACTTACCAGAAGCGAAGCCAGGTGTCATTTTCTGCTTAAAGCAGCATAAAGAAGTAGCGGTAGAAAGCAACAGTCTTGCACCATATATTTTGCTTTATGTAACAGATGATGGGGAGGCATTTATTCATTACACGCATGCGAAAAAAATTCTTGATGCCTATCGAAAATTAGCGCACGGAAAGCAAGAAATCGATCATAATGCTGTAGCCTTATTTAATGAGGAAACGAATGATGCGGCAAGTATGGAAACGTACCAAGAGCTACTAAAGCAATCGATTAATATTATTAAAGATAAGCAAGAAGAAGTAGGGATTGAGAGCTTATTTAGCTTCGGTGTGAACACATTACAAGCAGAGTTAGATGTAGGTGACGATGATATCGAGCTTATTTCATTTTTAGTTGTAAAGGATGAGGCTGAATGAATGAGACCCAATTATTAAAGGCAATTGGCTTACCAAAAGCAACATATGTAGGTAAAACATTGTCCTATAACCAATTAGAGTCAAGACTTACAGCTGCTCAGAAAAAAGTGATTTCTGAGCAAGTTGTAGCACGCGGTATGCGGATTTTAGCGTCGATACAAACGAACAATACGAATATTGAAGTATTAGAAAATGAAACAGAGCGCTTTGATGCAATCGTGTTTCTAACGATTCATGTAAAAAATATCAAAAAAGCTGCTCAAGTATATAAAGTCTTCATGAGTGTTATGACAAATCCACTGATCATTTTATTTTATGATGATGTACAGACGAGATGGATTTTTTCAACGCATGAGAAGAAAAAGGATGGTTATTTAGCAAGCACACAGCTATATGAAATTCACGAGGCGGTAACGCTCGCTCAAGTAGAACAGCAATTACACTTTGACGAGTTAAATAAATCGAGTTTGAAATCGTTATACGAGTCTTGGCTTGAACGATTATTACAAATGGAACTACAAACTCGCTATAGTGTGTATGCACCTGTTTCTTTGCAAAATAATACGTTAGAAAAACTCGTGATTATGGACAAGCAAATTGAGGATTACGTCAAGCAGGCCAAGAAGGAAACACAATTGAACAAGCGTGTAGAATTGCAGCAGGCAGCGAACAAAATAAAAGACCAAAAGATAAGGCTCATTACTAAAATGCAGTCATAACAAAAAGCCCAATGTCTGCTACGCAAACAATGGGCTTTTAAAGCAATATTCACCAAAATCTGCTACGCAAATTATGAATAAATATAAAGTATTATATTAATATTTCCATTATAATATGTATTGTTAGAAATATCAATTACAAGGTGTGATGATTTTATAATGGGCTATGAAGTAAATGTATTTTTTGATGAAAGTGGCAAAGGAAACGAGCCGTTACACGTGATGGGAGCTGTGTCGATTCCAAAGTATTTATATAAAAAACATCAAACAACCTTAAACGAAATTATAACTGAGCATGATATACATTGGACGAAATACGCGGGACATCATGCGACTGCGAATGCAATCAAAAGATTTATAGAAGTGTTATTAGAAACGCCATTTCTTCTTTCAGCCAATGTAATTATGTACAATATTAATGCAATTGAGCAAAATGCCAGAAATATTAAAGCGGTCATGAACGATGTGGTGGAGCATACGGTGTATAGTAAATTTCCTGAACGGGTTATTTATGGCGTAATTCGTAAGTATGGCAAGCATACGCAAATAGAAGCGGATCTATTTATAGAACATGACAATGTTTATGAGCCTCCTTCAAAAATTTACAGTTTAAAAAGTGATCTTCCAAAATGGTTAAATATTCAAAGTGTTTATCGTAATGATACCTACATAGTTAGAAGTGCGGAATACCGACATAAAAAAGAAGATTTTGGAATTGAGTTTATCGATTTATTGTTAGGTTTTACAAGACTTATTATATTGAATACACCAACGCCACAAGGTAGGAACTTTAAAAAAAGAGAATTGGTTTATGAATTATTAACAAATGAAAATTATAAACTTTTCGATTTGCTAGCTAATATGAAAGTGTATGAATGGGATAATCATGGTTCTAAATTAGAGCCGATTGACTTTAAAAGCTATATGCACACGTTTATAGGTACATCACAGGCTTTAGGATTAATTTAATAAAAAAAGGAGCAAAACAATGGTGAATAAGATGAACGGTGAATCCTTAGATTTAACAGCACACAATATCGCACGACTAAAAGAATTATTTCCAGAAATTTTAACAGACGGCGAAAAAATTGATTTCGATATGTTAAAGGCAGTATTAGGTGGCGAAGTAGATAGCGAAAATGAGCGCTATCAATTTACGTGGCATGGTAAAAAGAAAATGATTGCTGGTACACAAAAGCCATCAAAAGGGACGTTACGACCTGATAAAGAAAAAAGTAAAAACTTTGATACGACAGAGAACCTTTATATTGAAGGGGATAACTTAGAAGTATTAAAGCTACTTCAAAAATCGTATAACAACAAAATCAAAATGATTTATATTGATCCACCGTACAATACAGGTAAGGATTTCGTGTATAAGGATAAATTTAAAGATGGTGTGCAAAATTATTTAGAGCAGACAGGGCAAGTAGACTCGGAAGGGAACATTATATCTACGAATGCAGAGAGTAATGGGCGTTTTCATACGGATTGGTTGAATATGATCTATTCTCGACTTAAATTAGCAAGAAATCTGTTAAGTACTGATGGGGCTATATTTATAAGTATAGATGATAATGAGTTAACAAATTTAGTAAAGGTTTGTGATGAAATATTTGGTGAAAATAACTTTTTGGCAAATATAGTTTGGCAAAAGAAATATGCTGCAACCAATGATGCTAAAGGTTTTTCTACTACACATGATTATATTCTGGTTTATCAAAAGTCAGGAGAGTTTAACCGAAATTTATTACCTAGGACGGAAGAACAAAATAAACCTTATAAATATAATGATAATGATGGTAGGGGATTATGGAGAAGTGGAGATTTATTAGTAAAGTCATTTTCAAAAACAGCGGTTTATCCAATTATCAATCCTAATACTGGTATAGAACATTGGCCAGCGGAAGGAAGTAGTTGGCGTGCTAGTAAGGAAACTATGGAGAGATGGCTAAACGAAAATCGAATTTACTTTGGTAAGGATGGAAAAGGTGCGCCTCAATTAAAACGTTATTTAAATGAAGTCCAACAAGGTAGAGTTCCTATAACTTGGTGGAACTTTGAAGAAGTGGGCCATAATGACGAAGCAAATAAAGAAGTTACATCTTTATTTAACAAAAAGACACCATTTGATACACCTAAACCAACTAGACTAATCAATCGTATTTTGCAAATTGCAAGCCACAAAGACTCTATTATTTTAGACTTTTTCTCAGGCTCTGCTACAACAGCTCATGCGACAATGCAGTTAAACGCTGAGGACGGGGGTAATCGTAAGTTCATTATGGTTCAATTACCAGAACTGTTAGATGCAAAGTCAGAAGCGTATAAAGATGGGTATCGTACAATTTGCGACATTGGTGAAGAGCGTATTCGTCGTGCAGGTGAGAAGATTAAAGCTGAGCTAGTCGAGAAACAGCAAAAGTCAGGTATGTTAGATGAAAATGTAGTTGATCCAGAGTCACTTGATATTGGTTTTAAAGTATTAAAGCTTGATACATCGAATATTCGTGAGTGGAATGTTGATTTTGAAGATTTAGAGGGCAAACTGGATTTATATGATACACCGTTCATAGAGGGCCGTTCAGAGCTTGATGTTGTGTACGAAATTATGTTAAAGCAAGGGCTGGAGCTAACATATCCGATCGAAACATTCGAAGTAAATGGTCAAACAGTTTACGATATCGCATTTGGCAGTCTTTTCATCTGCTTATCGCAAAAAATTACGACAGATATTGCACAGGCGATTATTGCACGTCGTGATGAGCAAGGTACTGAAACAAGTAGTGTGATTTTTAGCGATGCTGGATTTGAAAATGACTCTGACAAATTGAATTGTATCGAAATCTTAAAAGACGCAGGTTATCCAGAAGATAACTTGTTAACACTTTAGAGGTGATGCAATATGAAAATTCAATTTGATGAATTAGCGTATCAACAACAGGCGATTAATGCAGTGTTAAGTGTATTCCAAGGGCAGCAGATTCGTAAATCAGAGTTTACAATTATGGATCAGGCCACACAAGGGAAGTTTTTTGGTGATAAAGGTGTTGGCAATAAAATTGATATTTCGATGAGTAAGCTTTTACAAAACGTGCAGCAACTTCAAATTAATCAAGGCATCCCGATTGTGAAAAATATTGCAGGGACTTTTCCACAATTCAATATTGAAATGGAAACGGGTACTGGTAAAACATTCGTTTATTTAAAATCGATTTTAGAAATGAATAAACAATATGGCTTTACAAAATTTATTATCGTTGTACCTTCTGTTGCGATTAAAGAAGGTGTTATGAAAACACTTGAAATGACGCGCCAATATTTTAAAACGCAAATGCAAGGACAAGTATATCGTTCATTTATGTATGACAGTTCAAAGCTAAATGACGTACAAGCTTTTGCGACAAGTGATGATGTAGAAATTATGGTCATTAACATTCAAGCCTTTTCAAAAAGCTCAAAAAACAATGACAATATGAATATCATTTACCGAAATGATATGGATGCTTTATACGGTATTGCGCCGATTGAATTAATTGCGGAAACAAATCCGATTGTCATTATCGATGAACCACAAAGTGTCGATAATACAGAAAATGCACAAGCTGCGATTGCCGCGCTAAATCCATCTGTCGCATTTCGTTTCTCAGCTACACATAAAAATAAAAGCTATCCATTAATTTATAAATTAGGTCCAGTGGAGGCGTATCAGCAACAGCTTGTAAAACAAATTGAAGTAGCAGGTATTAAACGTTCAATTGATGGGAATGAGGCTTACTTAAAGCTCGTTAGTATTAAAACAACTGCGAAAACAATTACAGCTACGGTCGAAATGCTTGTGAAAAATAAGACGGAAATCGAAAAGAAAGAAATCAAGTTGAAACAGGGCGATGATTTGTACGTAAAATCAAAACGAATCGCTGCTTATGAATCAGTAGGCTTCGTAAAAGATATTTCTGCGGAGCCGGGTAATGAGTACATTGAGTTTTCAGGTGAACCGTCTATCATTCGTTTAAGTCAGTCGCAAAATAAAGATTTAGAAATTAAGCGCGGTCAAATTCGTAAAACGATTGAAGAACACTTAAACAAAGAGCTAAAGCTTAATGAAAAAGGCATCAAAGTGTTAAGCTTATTCTTTATTGATAACGTCGCCAACTATCGCCAATATGACGAAGAAGGCAATGAAGTTTTAGGTATTTACGGACAAATATTCGAGGAAGAATATAAGGACGCATTGAAATCTGAAAAGTACAAGAAGTTACGTGACTATAATGTGCCAGTAGAAGAAGTGCATAACGGCTATTTCTCAGTTGATGGTAAAAGAAAGTGAAAAATACGAGTGGATCTTCAAAAGAAGATGAAACGACATATAATATCATCATGAAAGATAAAGAAGATTTATTAACAATGTACGATGAAGAAAAGCGTAAAACGAAAGCAGCACATAAACTACGCTTTATTTTTTCTCACTCTGCTTTAAAGGAAGGCTGGGACAACCCGAACGTATTCCAAATTTGTACGTTAATTGAATCAACAGACACGATTACGAAACGTCAAAAAATTGGGCGCGGTCTTCGTATTGCCGTAAATCAAGACGGCGAGCGTGTACAAGGTTTTGACGTGAATACATTAACAGTTATGGCGAATGAAAGCTATGACGAGTTCGCGAACGGTTTACAAACAGAATATGAAGAAGAAGGTATGGAATTTGGTTTATTCAAAGGAGATATTTTCAGCTCGTTAGTTATTGCTGTAGATGAACATACCGGTGTTAAAACGCCATTAGGTCATGAACGTTCTGAAAAGCTGGTATCATATTTAAAAGAGCAAAAATACATTGATGATAAGCATAAAGGAACAGTAGAATTAGCAAAGGCCATTAAGGAAAATACATTTGAAATTCCACAAGAATTCGAGGATATTGCACCAAATATAAAAGAAAAAATTATGGAAGCAATTGAGCAGAAGTTCAATGTGGAAAAAATCGAAATTAAAGATAATGCGAAAAAAGAACAAATTAAGCTAAACAAAGAAGCGTTATCCGGACCATTTTTACAGCTATGGGAGCGCATTAAATACAAGACGAATTATACAATTCAGATCGATACTGAAAAATTCATTGAGCAAGCGGCGAGTAAGCTAGATGATGAGCTAATGGTACGTATTACTAAGTTGGAATATGAACGTCATAAAATTGAAACGACTGAAGCAGGTATTTCTACTGTAAAAGAAGAATCAACTGTATTTGCTACAACAGAGCGTGAATACGAACAAGTACCGGATATTATCACATATTTACAAAATGAAACGAAATTAAAGCGTACAACGTTAATTCGAATTTTAAAGAACAGTGGTACTTTATCTGAGTTTAAACGTAATCCACAGACGTATATGATGGAAGCAGCACGTATTATTAATGCAGCGAAACGGATGGCTATGGTAGATGGCATTAAGTACGAAAAAGTAGCAGGCGATCAAGTGTATGATCAATCGTTATTTTTAAAAGAAGAAATTGAGACGTACAGTGACAGTATCGTACCAGTAAGTAATAATCGTTCACCATATGACCATATTGTTGTAGATTCGAGCGTAGAACGAGAATTTGCAAAAGCATGTGAACAAGATCAAAATGTGAAATTCTATATTAAACTGCCTACTGAATTTAAAATTAAAACACCACTTGGTATGTATAATCCAGACTGGGCATTAGCACTTGAAAAAGACGGCAAGGATCATTTATATTTTATTGTTGAAACAAAAGGAAGCATTGCTTCAGAGGATTTACGACCAACAGAACTAGCGAAAATACGCTGTGGTGAAAAACACTTTAAAGCAATTGAAACCGGTATTACGTTTAAAAAAGCAACAGCACTACAAGAAGTATATTAAGGAGGCTTTACAATGGCTGACATTAAGTATGAAGTAGTAGAACATATCGGCGTGTTATCTGAATCTGCAAAAGGTTGGAAGAAAGAGCTGAACCGCATTAGCTGGAACAGTGCTGCGCCAAAATACGATATTCGTGAATGGTCACCGAACCGAGAGAAGATGGGTAAAGGTATAACGTTATCAGAAGATGAATTTGCAGCGTTAAAAGCGTTACTGCTCTAAATCTACATGTTTAACAGCGTATCAAGGTTAATCTTGGTACGCTGTTATTGTATACAAGATTATTTGGAAGACATATCCCAGTGTATAAGTGAGATTTTATGATGTTCGCTCAACATACGATTTTTCCTCGATCAGTGCGAAGAATGTATCATATACGGCTCGCGAAATGAATTTATCATGCATTACTAGATAGTATAAATGCTCAACAAATTCTTTTTCGTGTCGTTCAAATTCTATCGTGTTATTTTCCATACTTTCAAGAAATGAGTCAACAAGACGCTTTTCAATCTGTAAAGGAGCATTCCTGTTAGAAGGATTTTCGGGGACTTGAAAACAAAAAAGCCCTCCTGTATGATGCTTGAGTGTCAACAGCCATTGACTCGTACATCTACAGAGAGGACTCTATTCCATGAATTTTAATATGAATGAAAAAATTAATCAAGTTTCTGAAAATACTTTAGTGATCGGCATCGACATCGCCAAGCATAAACATTTTGCTTGTGCGGTGGATGATCGTGGCCGTGTGCTCCAAAAATCTTTTCCGATTTTTCAATCGCGTATTGGATTTGAAGCATTTTATGAGCGTTTACTTGCGTTAAAAACAGCTCATGAAAAACAAGAAATTCTCGTTGGTTTTTAGCCGACAGGACATTACTGGATGAACTTAGCAGCGTTTTTAACGCACTATGAGATTCCATTTGTGATGGTCAATCCGATGCACGTCAATCGCTCGAAAGAACTCGACGATAACCTGCAAACGAAAAACGACCAAAAAGACGCACTTGTCATCGCCCGTTTAATGCGCGATGGACGCTTCAGCTATCCTCGTATTTTAGAGGGTGTCGAGGCAGAACTGCGTAACGGAGCGACGCTCCGTGCGAAAATACAAGAAGATTTAAATGCGCTTCATAATCGAATGATTCGTTGGTTAGATCGCTTCTTTCCAGAGTTCACATATGTGTTCAAAAGCTTTGGAAAGATGGCCTTTGCGGTACTTGAAAAAACGCCGTTACCCATCGATATTCAAGGAAAAACCCCGGAAGAATTACTTTTCCTTTATCGCCAAGTAGAGGGGATGAAAAATCCTCATCTCACGAAAGCTAAACAATTAATCGAACTTGCGCCACAATCGATTGGACTGCAAGAAGGACTTGTGATGGCCCGATTTGAAATTGCCACACTTCTCACGCAGTACCATATGATGCAAGCACAGCTCGATGATTTATCAAACCAGCTCTCAGAGCTTGCCCATCAAATGACAGATTATGATTATCTCGCATCGGTGCCAGGTATTGGTGACGTGACAATCGTTGAATTACTGTCTGAAGTCGGTTCACTCACGTAATATGAACATCCACGCCAATTAATTAAACTCGCGGGACTCACATTACGTGAAAACTCTTCCGGCCAGCACAAAGGACAAAAACGGATCTCCAAACGAGGGAGACGCAAATTAAGGGCTCTCCTGTTCCGTGTTATGATGCCATTGATTCGACATAATCCAGCGTTTAAGCAATACCATGACTATTACACTTCACGCACGGTCAATCCACTTCGCAAGAAGCAATCGATTGTCGTGTTATGTGGAAAGCTACTCAAGATTTTACATGCCTTGTGCAAAAAGAAACAGCGATTTAACGAACAACAAATGATGAACGATTTCACCACGCTTCAAGCAGCTGCCTAAGCATCATTTACGTCCGTCAAAACAAGAGGATGACACGGAGAAGCCGGCACTATTCATCACTTACGACCGTTCAGTGTATTTGAATGAGTCCCTAAAGGAGCATCGCCAGCCTCTGCCTTATGAATAGACCGAACGAAGGAATGTACGCGCAAACAGACGCCTAGAGACATGGGAGGGTCCGTCATCATAAGCAACGCAGAGATCTACATGTGCATCTATATACAACACAGGATCAGAGGATTCATTACCAATTAATGGTTCATCCTTTAGCGGAGCGTTCGGACTAATTGTAAGAAAAAACAAGAATTACAAAATAACGATAGATGTAGGTGTCGAAAAAATTTTTTAAGACACTTAAATATGGCGTCAGCCATTGATACATCAACATTTATAGAGGGAGTACATAAATTGAAATTTTTTAACTTATTTAAGAAGTGGTTTTCTAAAGAAAAAGTTCACCTTAACACTTCTAATGCAGTAGAAAGTGAATCTGAAACACAAGAGCAGTTAAAAGGTGCTCAACTTCAAATAGTTGCAGAGGCTCGTGAACAAGAACAACAAGCTCGCGCTTTAGCCGAAGCCCGTGAACAAGAACAACAAGCTCGCGCTTTAGCCGAAGCCCGTGAACAAGAACAACAAGCTCGCGCTTTAGCCGAAGCTCGTGAACGAGAAGAACAGGCTCGCGCTTTAGCTGAAGCCCGTGAA
>JAXJTE010000026.1:0-4817 GCA_036309765.1 Caryophanon sp.
GTACTGGTGGTCCTGGTATCATCTTCGGTAAAACAACAAACTCAATCATCAACACTGGTTCAGCAGCATCAATTGTTTACCAACAAGGTGCATCTTATGCGAACGGTGAGTTCATCCAAATTCACCCTACAGCGATCCCTGGCGACGACAAAAACCGTCTAATGTCAGAATCTGCTCGTGGTGAAGGTGGACGTGTATGGACATACAAAGACGGTAAGCCTTGGTACTTCTTAGAAGAGCGCTACCCAGCTTACGGTAACTTAGTACCACGTGATATCGCAACTCGTGAAATCTTTGACGTATGTGTTAACGAAAAATTAGGTATTAACGGTGAAAACATGGTATACCTAGACTTATCACACAAAGACCCACATGAATTAGATATCAAACTTGGTGGTATCATTGAAATTTACGAGAAGTTCGTTGGAGACGACCCACGTAAATTACCTATGAAAATCTTCCCAGCGGTACATTACTCAATGGGTGGTTTATTCGTAGACTACGATCAAATGACAGAAATTCCAGGTTTATTCGCAGCTGGTGAATGTGATTACTCTCAACATGGTGCAAACCGTCTTGGTGCTAACTCATTATTATCTGCAATCTTCGGTGGATCTGTTGCTGGTCCAAACGCAGTAAAATACATCAAAGGTCTTAAAAAGCACGCTGAAGATTTACCACAATCTATCTATGACGCACGCGTTAAAGAAGAAGCTGCTAAATGGGATGCAATTCTTAAGATGGATGGCACTGAGAATGCTTACTTACTACACAAGGAGCTTGGTGAGTGGATGACTGACAACATGACAGTAGTACGCTTCAACGACCGCCTTGAAAAAACATATGACAAATTAACTGAGTTACAGCAACGTTGGGAAAAAATCAACATTAATGATACTCAAAAATGGTCTAACCAAGGTGCTCACTTCACACGCCAATTAAAGAACATGTTATACCTTGCAAAAGTTATGACAAAAGGTGCTTTATTACGTGATGAATCTCGTGGTGCACACTATAAACCGGATTTCCCAGAGCGTGACGATGAGCGATTCTTAAAGACTACAATGGCAAAATTCGATCCAGCTACGGGTGAACCAATCATTACTTATCGTGAAGTAGACGTTTCGTTAATTCCACCACGTAAACGCGACTACTCATCATAAGAGGGGGGGAAAATTAATCATGGCAGTAGAAACAAAAACTGGTCGTATTATTGATGTAGAAATTTTACGTCAAGACACGGAGAATGGCCCTACTCGTTGGGAAAAATTCAAAGTACCATACCGTCACGGGATGAACGTAATTTCTTTATTAATGGATATTCAAAAAAATCCTGTAACAGCTGATGGCAAACAAACTGCTCCAATTACTTGGGACATGAACTGTCTTGAGGAAGTATGTGGCGCATGTTCTATGATCATCAATGGTCGTCCGCGTCAATCTTGTTCGACTTTAGTTGATAAATTAGAAACACCGATTCGTTTAGAGCCAATGTCAACTTTCCCAGTTATTCGTGACTTACAAGTTGATCGTAGCCGTATGTTCGACGCACTTAAAAAAGTTAAAGCATGGGTACCAATTGACGGTACATACAACTTAGGCGAAGGTCCACGTATGCCTGAGCGTAAACGTCAATGGGCTTATGAATTAGCAAAATGTATGACTTGCGGCGTATGTATGGAAGCATGTCCAAACGTATCAGAAAAAGCTGACTTCATCGGTCCAGCTCCACTTTCACAAGTTCGTTTATTCAACACTCACCCAACAGGTGCGATGAACAAAGACGAGCGTTTAGCTGAAATTATGGGCGACGGTGGATTAGCAAACTGTGGTAACTCACAAAACTGTGTAGCTGCTTGTCCAAAAGGGATTCCTTTAACAACTTCTATCGCATCACTTAACCGTGCTGCAACAGTTCAAATGTTCAAGAACTTCTTCGGTTCTGACCACATGGTTGACTAATACGAAATTGAAGCGACCTTGCACAATTGTGCGAGGTCGTTTTTTAAATGAGTGGACATATGACTCAAGACCCCGTAAAGCGAGCCGTAATACGCTCTTGCTAATGAATACGCTTGAATTTTTATATAATATGAAGAAGGCAGCATCCGCCGAAACAAAAGAACAAACTTAAGTTCAATGTATATAGGATAAAATGCACGACATCGCACTAGCCACTTGATATTTTGTCGAAAAAGGGACAAAATAGATGGTATGGAATTGCTTATATAAGGGGAGTGTCAATAGATGGCCGAACAACCGGTATTTACACATGATGACGAAATGATTGCACTACTTGAAAAAGAGTTGCGTTACATTTCCGCGCTCATTAAACAAAAAGGGCGAGAAATTTTAAGCAGCTATACAATTACTCCGCCGCAATTCATCGCACTCCAATGGTTACATGAGCTAGGCGATATGACAATTGGCGAGCTATCGACGAAAATGTATTTAGCATTTTCGACGACGACCGATTTAGTCGATCGCATGGAAAAAAACGAGCTCGTGCAGCGTGTTCGTGATGAGCAGGACCGTCGCGTCGTTCGCATTCACTTATTAGAAGAAGGTGCGCGCGTCATTGAGGAAGTCATTAAAAAGCGACAAGATTACTTACGCGACGTATTTACACAGTTTGATGAAGAGGAAACGGTTGTGTTTTCAACTCTTCTTCAACGATTGCATTTAGAAATGAAAAAGGATTGAGGCGGTTAAACGTGAATGCCCCGATTGGTGTTATTGACTCAGGTGTAGGTGGCTTAACAGTTGCTAAGCAAATTATGAAGCTCCTACCAGAAGAAACGATTTACTATATTGGTGATACGGCGAGATGTCCATATGGGCCTCGCTCAAGAAAAGAAGTGCGCGAATTTACTTGGCAAATGGCTGAGGCGCTGCGTGATATGGGTGTGAAAATGCTCGTCATTGCGTGCAATACAGCAACCGCAGTCGCACTTCACTCGCTGCAAAAGCATATGCCATTCCCGGTACTCGGTGTTATTAATGCCGGTGCCCGCGCAGCAATTAAAAAAACAAAAACGCATGAAATTGTCGTGCTTGCAACAGAAGGAACGGTGAAAAGTGGTGCATATGAAGAAGCGGTTTTATCGCTTAGCACATCATCACGTGTCATTCCACTTGCTTGCCCGACGTTCGTGCCATTAGTAGAATCAGGCGAATACCGCAGCGATTTTGCGACGCAGCTCATTGCAGAAGGGCTAGAGCCACTGCAAGACGAGCGCTTTGATACGGTCATTTTAGGCTGTACGCATTATCCGATTTTACAAAAGCAAATTGAAGCGGCAGTCGGACCAAACGTGACGGTGTTATCTTCAGCCGAAGAAACAGCGTATGACGTGGACCATTACTTAACGTACAACCATGAGCTTGCGACAAATCAAGCACCGCAGCACAAATTTTTCGCAACAGGCTCCGTGCCGATTTTCCGCTCAATTGCAGAGGATTGGCTAGAATTAGGCGAGCTACATATCGAAAAGATTCAGCTGCCACATAAAAAGTAAAGACAAAAAGGGTAAAATAGCACGCAGCTGTTTTACCCTTTTTTTATGGGTGTATCATAGTAACATATGCATAAATATGATAAGATGATTAGCGCAAAATACTATTAGGGGGCAATTTATTTGACTAGACATGACGGACGAGCTGAAGCGCAATTACGCCCAGTTCAAATCGATACAGAATATTTATTACATCCAGAAGGCTCTGTACTCATTACAGTAGGCAACACGAAAGTTATCTGCACAGCAACAATTGAAGATAAAGTGCCAGGTTTCCTACGCGGACAAGGGCAAGGCTGGATTACAGCAGAATACTCAATGCTACCACGCGCCACACAAACACGTACGCGCCGTGAAGCAGCAGCTGGCAAAGTAACAGGACGCACGATGGAAATTCAGCGCTTAATCGGACGCGCATTACGTGCAGTTGTTGATTTAGATGCATTAGGCGAGCGCACAATTTGGATTGACTGTGACGTTATTCAAGCAGACGGTGGCACGCGTACAGCATCGATTACAGGCGCATTCGTTGCGATGACACAAGCGATTGCGAAATTCGCAGACGCAAAAGCATTACCGAAATTCCCTGTAACGGACTATTTAGCGGCAACGAGTGTCGGTATCGTTGAAGAAATGGGCGCTGTTCTTGACTTAAACTACGTGGAAGATTCAGCAGCGGCAGTGGATATGAACATCGTCATGACAGGTGCAGGTCGTTTTGTCGAGTTACAAGGAACAGGCGAGGAAGCAACGTTCTCACGCGACGAGCTAAACGAATTACTCGCACTAGGTGAGCAAGGCATTGCCGAACTCATTCATATGCAAAAGCAAGCACTTCGCGACATCGCTGAGCGCGTAGGTAAATAAGGAGGTTTTCATATGCAAGTAGTAATCGCGACAAAAAATAAAGGTAAAGCTAAAGACTTTGAAGCGCTATTTAACCCATTTGGCATCGACGTTGTCACAATGTTCGACGTTGCACCGGATATGGAAATTGAAGAGACAGGCACGACGTTTGAAGAAAATGCGATTTTAAAGGCACAGACGCTTGCTAACGAGTTAAACACACTTGTTATTGCGGACGATAGCGGTTTAATCGTCGATGCGTTAGGCGGCGAGCCAGGCGTTTATTCAGCGCGCTACGCAGGCGACCACGACGACGAGGCAAACATCGTCAAAGTGCTACAAAAGTTAGAAGGTGTACCGACAGAAGAGCGCACAGCACGCTTCATGTGTGCACTTGCAATCGCAGGACCAAACGTTGAAACAAAAACGGTTTTCGGCACATGTGAAGGGGTAATA
>JAXJTE010000027.1:0-4403 GCA_036309765.1 Caryophanon sp.
TTTCATAACATAAATATGAAACTGCGCCGGTAGCTTCAGTGCGGCAAGTGGCATGCTGACGATAGGTGACTGCTCCGATACGCGAATGCGAAACAGCTTATCGTCAAGCGCGTACGTTTTCGCCAGCTTTTCTGGTGACAATTTATAGCCACCGCTTCCTTCATTGCGCGAAGCATCTTTTGGCAGCAGCGTATTGCGCACGAGGACTAAATACGTAATCGCAATAATCGTCGCAATAATGCCAATTGGGGTAATCGTGAAGAATCCGAGCTTTTCGTACCCTTCATCAACGAGCAGCTGACTAACGATTAAGTTTGGCGGCGAGGCGATGAGCGTCATGAGCCCTGACATCGACGCAATATATGACAGCGGCAATAAAAACTTCGACGAGCTAACGTTAATGCTTAGTGCAATACTCACGACGATTGGCAGCATCAGCGCGACCGTTCCTGTATTGCTCATAAACGCGCCGACTGTGGCAACGATGACGAGCAGTAAAATGAATAGTCGCAGCTCGCTATCACCGGACCATTTTAATAGTAAATTCCCTGCCATTGCCGCAAGCCCTGTGCGCAAAATGCCTGCACCGATAACGAACAGTCCAGCAATCATAATAACGACCGAATTCGAGAAGCCTGCAAGTGCCTCAGCTGGCGTTAAAATGCCGAAAATCACGAATGTAAGCAATGCGATCAGTGCGACTAAATCGCCGCGCACACGGTTTGTCATAAATAAAAGAATCGTTAACGTTAAAATAATAAACGTTACCGTTAAAGTCATATTTTCACGTCCTTTCCATTCAATTATACACATAGGCGGGAACGAAAGTCGAATGTAATAATTTTCTTGATTATTTTATTTACAAGCTTTTTACGTAGAGGTAAATGAATGCAATGTGTGCAATCGTCTTCCCATATGTCGTCTGTTATTCCCTACGATATTTGTATGAATTACTGTGAAATGATGCAAATTTTCAAGCATTTCCAATTTTCTCAACCGTACGTACTAAAATTTCGATATACTAACAAATGTAAGACATACTAATTTGAGGAGGCTTTTTAATGAAGCATTTACGCATTACCGCGTTGCTTGCATTTTTCGTAGCATTATCGTTCGTGCTACCATCATGGACAGCAAGTGCGAACACGGGCAAAGTCGGCGTACTATATTCAGAGCAAAACGAAAAGTTTATGTTCTCGACAAACGTTGCTGGTAAATATACGCCACCGTTATTTACCGATGAAAAAAACGTCGATCCGAAAATCGCCTACAGCTCAGCGAAAAATAAATCAAACAAGCTGTATGAGCTATACCGCTCACAAGGCTATAACGTCGCAAAGCTATACGATGAAGATTTAAACGACTTATCACGTTTAAATCAGTTTGAAGTTATTGTGTTACCATACACAGTGATGCTCAACCATAAACAGCGCGAAAACATTCGTCACTACATTTACGGTGGCGGGAATGCACAGTTTATTTTCGCAACAGCACGTAACGAATGGGACGATTTCCAGCCAGACCCAACGAAAATGGATTTATCTCCATTAATTTACGACACGTTAACGTACATTTGGGAGTGGGACAACTTAACGGACGTGTTCCAATCAACGTTCCGCGACGATAT
The DNA here is from genome assembly GCA_036309765.1 of Caryophanon sp. Taxonomy (GTDB): domain Bacteria; phylum Bacillota; class Bacilli; order Bacillales_A; family Planococcaceae; genus Caryophanon. The sequence goes on from JAXJTE010000027.1 coordinate 1,628, forward strand.
GGCATTAACAAACATGCAAATTAAAAACGTACCAAACAGCACACACCCAATTTTACTGAATGCGTACAAGCGTTTAGGTAAAAATAACATTACGTTAAAAGAAAACGGTGTAGAGTGGGTTGAAACACTTGCGCTTTGGCCAAGCGCGAACGTGCAACCCATTTTAACGTACGCAGATTACTCATTAGCAAGCTATAACGCCGCACAACAAGCGTATAAGAGCAATTACATTACAAAAGGTGAAACACCAGCGTTATTATCTGCACAATACGGCGCAGGTCGCATCGTGTATTCCTCATTTAAAATTTATGATTACTTCACAGTAGATGCTGGGGAGTATGAGTGGCACGATACAAAATCAGTACATCAAAAAGATTTAAATACAGAAGGTGAAGAGGATGCTAAAGCAGTATTAGCCGCTTCACTTGACTGGTTAATGGAACGTCACAACGCATTCGCACAGCGCGAGTACGATTTAACATTAACGACGGATCGTTTATCTGCTTACGTAACGCCTCAAAAGAAATTCGTGTTCCGTGGTACAGTGACGATGAAAAATACGGGGAAAGTGCCTGTGCGCGGAGAAATGGTCGTGCAAGTGCTGAACCAAAATAACAAATCCATCGCGGAATACCGCAAAATTATTACAGGGCTTGCGCCGCACAACTTAGAGTACAACTCATTTGCGGAGAAGTTTGAAATGATGATGCCAGGTAATATCGCTGACGGCACGTACAAGCTAAAAATTACATTTAATGAAGCACGTCACGACCGTCTGAAATCAGGTTTCGTCACACGTGGTAAAATGTACACAATCGTGAAAAAAGGCAACAACAGTACGATTAAACCGTTCGCAGGCTTTAAGGACGTTGGTCAAGGCTCACACTTAAAGAACATTAACAACGCAGCAGAAATCGGCATTATTACAGGATACGAAAACGGCACATTCAAACCAAGTGCAAGCGTTTCACGTATTAATGCGATGATGATGATGCTTCGTGCAATGGGCGTGCAACCATCTCCAAGCGCAACATTACCAGCAACGGTAACCGATATTAAAAAGGGCGCGTACGGTTACGATGTACTGGCTACAGCGTATACGCGCGGCTTAATTAACATTCAAGATAACAAAATGAATGCAAACGGCGTTATGAAGCGCGGCGAAATGGCACAAGCACTTGTAAAAGGCTTCGGGCTACAAGGAACAGCTGACATGAAGTTTACGGATATCGGTAAACCGGACACGTACGCTCAGTACAAAAACATTTCAACGCTTTATCACCACCGCATTACGACAGGTACAACCGCTTCACTATTCGCACCGTATGATAACGTAACTCGCGCTCAATTTGCGACGTTCATTATGCGTGCGCTAGAAAATACGTCAAAATAATCAAGTCTTTCATTCTTACCCACCCATAAAAAAAGTGTTAGCGGACATATTGCTCGCTAACACTTTTTTCTCTTCACATGACTTAGGGTTGCTTTATGTGCTAACTCTAGCTGAAGGTGATGAACTAATTTCCGATGTTGTTTACACTTACTTCAAACTCAGCATATGCTGCTTCAGTGTATCAATCCAACCCGTTTCACTATAGTTTTGCGTCTGCCCAATGTCGTGTAGCTGACCACTGCGATAGTTGATTGACAGCGTGAAATCTGGCATGGAATCAAACCCATTTTTCGCAAGCGCATAATACGTCGGACCGTAGTGTGAAGCGGCGGCCGATACGTAATTGCGCTCGTATGGATTGGCACGCATTTTATTTAAATACAACTCGAACGCATCTTGCCCATCCGGTGTTAAAAACTTGCCATCTTTATTTTCTAGCTTGCTAATATCATAGCCCGTTGCACGTAATGTACTCACGACGCTATATTTTTGCTCTGCTGCTTTTGAACGCTGCGACGATTCCTCATCCACTGTACGAAACAAATGCTTGTACAGCTCCTGTCCGTTCTTCCCTTTATTTAATATGTCCTCAATTTGACGAAGTAGCTGCTCATCGTCAGAGCCTGTCACTGTGACCGCAAAATCGTTCGGATTCACCGTAAACGTTAAGTTGGCGTCACTCGGAATGACGATGCCCGCTTCTTTAAATAGCTCACCCATTTGATTGTTTACTTGCTGACGCTGAAACGCGCGCTTTTCGGCGTTTTCGACAAGCCCGTTAATCTTTTCCATATCACGAAATGCCGCATCTCGAAACGAGTAGTAGCCCATTTTACCGTCGTTTCGCAGCATGCTCAGTTCCATGTCGATTGCTGCATCGCGCTCCTCCTTCGTTAAATCGGAGCGAAACTTTGGCGAATAGCGATCGTCGTACTTATCGTAAATATGTTGCTTTGGATCGGGCTGTCTCAAATTTTGCTGATGGATTTTGCCGTACTTGTCGCGAAGCATTTCCATACGTCGGTCTGATTCACTTACATATTTCGTTTCATGTTGAATTGTCGTCGGTGTGTATTGCATTGATTGATTTGTAATTTTCATGTATTGCACCTCACCTTTTCATATAGGAATCCCTGTTTGTATCGGTGCATATGTGCAATTGTGAATAATGTTATCGCTGCTCAAAAGCAAGCTTAATGCCAAAGCCGATTAGCACAACACCCGTCATTGCCTCAATAACTGCGGCGGTTGTTGGTCGCTGCATGAAGTTACGAATCGAATTGAGCAAGTAGACGTAAAAAATAAACCATACGAGCGTCATGCCACTGTAAATGCTACCCATCGCTAAAAACGCAAGGAACACGTTCGCATCGGGCGCTAAAA
>JAXJTE010000028.1:0-4330 GCA_036309765.1 Caryophanon sp.
ATCATTGCTGCTCTACAAACCCTAAAATTGAAGCTGTCGTTACAAGTAGCTCATCTGCGGTTTGTAACACCGGCACTGCTAACACACCTTGCTGCTGTAAAAATGTGCGTGCGTTTTCCTCGTGATCAATGTTCACCACTTCAACGTCAATTCCTTTTGCAACTAGCTCTGATTTCACCCATAAACACTTTGGACAAACCGTTTTTGTATATAATTTCAAATTCATTCCCTCATTCCTTAAAAATAATAAAAAAAGCATGAGGTAGCAGAAATGGAAACATACAACGTTTCCACTCCTCATACCTCAGAGAAATGTCGACACATTTTTATGGCAAGTTTAATGGCTTGTTGCACATTTTAACTAGTTTAGTGTACATATTGCATACAGTCCACTATTAGCATATACAGTTACAAAAACCGCGCCAACCGCCTCTTTTTAACTACATGTAGTAGTACCATAAAAAATCGAACACAATATATCGTTTCGTTTGAGTATAAACACGTTTCAATGTTTTGTAAATAGGTAACTTTCTCTCTTAAGTATATGCATATATGGATATACAAAAATATGTGTATATTCAAATATTTTTAAGCAAATTGAAGTTATTTTCGCAGCGTATTACACGTCCAATTTTAATTCAAGCGAACGTCAATACGCAGTTGATTCCAAAGGCTTTGTCGCATCAATTTAACAAACAGATAATCCGTTTCTCTTACCCAATTACAATTTTCCCCACCCGAAATTTATGCATCGTTTCGCGCAATAAATTTTTTCAGCCTAAAATATTAAGAATTTTCAGCTATTTACACAAGCGGATTAGCTAAATTTTAAAGCTTCGAATTTGCTCATCTAACTGCTCAGACACCATTGTAAGCTCTGTCATCACATTACTCAAATCTTCGAGCGAAATATTTTGTCCGTTCGTTAATCCTTTTGCCACATCCGTCGCTTCAACCATGCCATCCATCGCCTCGCTTGTCGAATGCGTCGCGTGCAGCACTTGGTCTGAACTTGCTGCCAGTTGCTCAATTACGGCCGAGTCATTTTGAATACTTTCATTTACGCTGCTTACGACCGCAAGCACCTCTTGAAGCTTCGCACCGATTTGCTGCACCGCATGCGAGCCTTCACGCACAGACGTCTTCGTAACGTCTATTTCCTCTAGCACACGTACATTCATATGATTGAACATCGCAAGTTGGGTACGAATGTCGCCTGCGGACTTACCAGACATCTCTGCAAGCTTGCGAACCTCATCTGCTACGACTGCAAACCCTTTGCCTGATTCGCCTGCACGAGCCGCCTCAATCGCCGCATTTAACGCGAGTAAATTCGTTTGATCGGCAATGTCCGTAATAATTTTGACCATTTGCTCGATTTCCTCAAATTTTTTGCCCATTTCGATTACTTGTTCGGCAGTCGTTACAACAGCCGCTTCTACGTTTTCGATTTTTTCAACGACGTGTTGCGCTTCTTCTACGCTCGTCGTCACTTGCGTTGCCATAGCGTTTGATGCATCCGCTAGCCCGCTTGACGAAGATGCCATTTGCTGAATACCTGTAATCATTTCCTCTAGCACAATCGCCGACTTTTGCGACGACGCACTGTTATAATCTGCTGCGTCTGATAATTGCGACACGGTATCCGATACTATGTCATTTGATGCTTTGACGTTTTGTAAGGTTGCTGTTGCATCTTTTGACGTATTCGCGCCTTGTTCCGCAATCAGTTGCACTCTTCCAAAAATCGATCCAAGCTGATTAATCGACGTGTAAAATGATTTGGCAAATGAGCTAATTTCATCCTGTTTTTCCATATCAATCGTCTCTAGCGTAGCACGAGCTTGTTGTAAATCACCTTTAGCAAAATGCTCTGCTGCTTCTTTTGCCGTATTTAGAGGATTTAATAACTTGCGTAACAAGAAGTATAAAATAACAAAAAACGCAATGCACGTAACTACAATTAAAATTGATAAAATGACTAAATTAAATGATGATGATTCTTTTTGAAGCCCCGCGACGAAATCGGCATTAATATCTACACCAATAAAGCCCATCGTTTCGCCGTCACTATTTGTAAATGGCACGTAACCTGATAAAAATCGACCAAACTCTGTATCGAGTACATTTGTCGCCGCTGAGCCATCCTGTTCAATTTGCTCGACAATACCCAAATCATTAATATACGTCTCCCCGTTAATCGGCACAGCCGTTTCTTCACCGCGTTCAGCACCTTCAACTAAAAACGTTACTTTGCCATCATCGTCAACTTGTAACGTGTACAAATACATCGCACCAATATTTTCACGAATTTCGTTTAGCTCTTCTCGCAGCGCCCAATACAACTCATTTTCAACTGGGTTATTATACAATTCCTCGTATAAGTCTTTGTCGAGCTGACTTTCAACTGTTTGCGCTAAATTAATAGCCGTTTCTCCAACTGCCTTTTCAACTGAATTGTTTGTCGAGTATTGGTTAAATACCACCATTTCAATTGAATAAATAAGTAATAGTGCGACGACAATAAAAGAGACTTTCTTCCTAATGCTCATGTTTTTCATACGCTTCCTCCTGTTCACAAGTTCTCACTGAATTCTTCCCGTGAACGATAGACATAAACGTACAAAATCATTTTTTCTGAAAAATTTTAATGAAAGCTATGCACGACGTAAGCTCTTTATACTACTAAATAATGGTACGATGCTTAGCACTATTAAAAAAACGCCACAACTAGCACCTAATCCTACAATATGCCATAAGTAAATGAAATCCATACTGCTAAAACCCAACATCATACCTATTCCTACAAAAAGTGCAACGGGTGACCAAGACAATAAAAACACTGTAATAACTCCCCAAATGAATACACGTACCCAACTAAAATAATATTTTGAAAAAGTAATTCCGCCACCAATTGCAAACAGTAATGCAATGCAGCTAATCATAATTAATTCCATAACATCTCACCTACCTGAGCTACTATTCCCCTCATTTTTTTTGTTAAAACAAATCATTTCCAACAATGTCCATAAATCGTATGTTATTATTTTAATATTCTAACAGTAAGGAGTTTTAATTATGACATACACCATTCCACCATTGCATCACGACATCATGAACGATGCAGCATTGTATATTGATACGTTGACGAAGCCAAAAGGAAGCCTCGGTCGCTTAGAAGAGCTTGCGATTCAACTTGCAGGCATTACAGGAACACTTCAACCAGCACTTTCGCCAGCTACACTCGTATTCGCTGCTGATCACGGTATTACCGAAGAAAACGTATCGACTGCTGTAAAAGAAGTCACGGCACAAATGGTCATCAACATGTTAAACGGCGGCGCTGCAATTAGCGTATTTAGCAAATGCATTGATGCACCGATTACTGTCATCGATGTTGGTGTAGATGCTTTATTTGATGACCCTCGCCTCATTTCCAAAAAAGTCCGTCCACATGGCACAGCTAATTTTACGAAAGAACGCGCAATGACACTTGAAGAAGCAAAAGAAGCAGTCGAAATTGGCATTGCTTCTGCAAAAGATGCAATTGCAAACGGTGCAAGCTGTTTAATTATTGGTGAAGTGGGCATTAGCAACACAACACCTAGTAGCGCTATTCTCGCGTCAATGCTAAATATTAATCCAACGATTGTTGTAGGTCGTGGTACAGGCATTGACGATACACAGCTAAAAAGAAAAATCACTGTATGTAGCGATGGTATTGCTCTACACAAACCAAATAACAACAATGGTTTTGATTTACTCTCAACTATTGGTGGTTTAGAAATCGCTGCAATGGCTGGTGCGATTATTGGTGGTGCGCAAAGTAACGTACCTGTTTTACTTGATGGTTTCATTTGCACAGTCGCTGCTTGTCTAGCCGAACTGCTTGCACCAAATGTAAATGATTACACAATTTTATCTCACCAATCTGTTGAAATCGGACATAAGCTTGCTGCGGATCATTTACATAAGCAACCACTTATTGAATTACAATTACGCTTAGGTGAAGGCACTGGTTCAGCAATTGCTTATCCAATTGTAAAGGCTGCACATGCAATGCTTACAACAATGGCAACCTTCTCAAACGCTGCTGTAAATCACGAATAATACGTATGAAAGCAGGGAATACATACAATTCTCTGCTTTTTTATATACACACATGACAAAATATAAATATACACATATATCACTAGCGTCGCATTAAAATAATCTAACGCATTTAATTAAACTGAATTTTCTGTAATATACTCTAAACACAAAAAAATCCTTTATAATGGTTGGGCGGTAGGTAACCATCCAAATCCAACATAAAGGAATCAAGCATGGA
>JAXJTE010000029.1:0-4207 GCA_036309765.1 Caryophanon sp.
CCAGTTGATCCAGAGCCAACACCTGAAGTACCAGAAGAAGTGACGCCAGTTGATCCAGAGCCAACACCTGAAGTACCAGAAGAAGTGACGCCAGTTGATCCAGAGCCAACACCTGAAGTGCCAGAAGTGACACCAGTTGATCCGGAGCCAACACCTGAAGTCCCAGAAGTAACACCAGTTGATCCGGAGCCAACACCTGAAGTGCCAGAAGTGACGCCGACTGATCCAGAGCCAACGCCTGAAGTGCCAGAAGTAACACCAGTTGAGCCCGAGCCAACACCTGAAATCCCTGAAGTAACACCAGTTGAGCCAGAGCTAAAGCCAGAAAATCCGCTAAGCTACAAAAATGAAGCGGATGTTCTACGACGTTACGATATGGGCAACGACATTACGTACTATGTTATGAAGCATGAAAAGGCATCGGATTATGAGGTGCAAATTACGATTAAGGATGAACTCGTTGGTGGTTATTATGCGGTAAACGGTGGCACGTTATATAATCAAATGATTGGTACGAAAAATCCAGCTACCGTTACACATAATACATTCAAGCTGACGCCGTTAATTGATACGTTAGATGGAAATAAATTGCTTGGTATTTCGTATGAGCTAAAAAATTACGCTAATCAAACGAAGCTACGTGAAGCGATGCAACTACATACGTCGGAAAATTTATTGCAAGTTTCACAAGTGTATGCGGATTTAGCAACACAATTCCGCGCACAGCATGGTAAAACAGCACTTGTTGCACATGACGTGTTAACGAAAGCAGCGAAAAATCATAGTATGGATATGGCGATGAATAATTATTTTGAACATACATCAAAAAATGGTTCAAAAGCAAAGGATCGAGTTGCGGCAGTTGGTAATGTGGCGTGGTTAAAAATAGGTGAAAATATCGCAGCAGGTCGCAGCAGTATTTTCGAAGCACATGTTGGATGGATTAATTCAGAAGGCCATCGTAAGAACTTATTAGATGGTGAATATACACATGTTGGTTACGGTGTAGATTACAATGCGGCAAGCGATTACGATTTATACCATACGACAGTATTTGTGAAGTTAAAGAAATAACTTAAAAAGGCAATTCAACCGCATGTCGATTGAATTGCCTTTTTTATGCTTGCTTAAAGCAGTACGTATGTAAAATGGTCGCAATGACTGCCGCTTCTGCATCACGCGGTACATCGATTACATGAATATGACTAAGCAGATGATGTCGTTTCGATGCTCCGATATGTGTCGCGTGCTGTTGAACGCTAATGCCTGAAGTCATCGTTGAAGCGCTTGTCGTGTACGCGTCGCCTGCAATCGTTAGCGTAATCATTTCGGTAAAGCGCTTCGTATTTTTCCACGTAATGCGCGTGTTGGCCTCACCCATTTGTTCATCATCTTTTGTGATGCGCCACGTCGTATTTGGTGCGAGCCAATGCGACGTTGGTGTAATGAGCCACGTATGCCCATCTATGACAATGCGTAGTGAGAGAAATAAGGATGTGCCGAAAATATCAGAAGCGACGTAATGCCAGCGTTTCGCGAAGTGCTGAGAAATCGTACCGCGTAGCTCGGCGCCAAAGAAAAGAGGCTTGTCGTTTGTGAACGTTCGCTGTTTGATTAAAAAAGACCACGCGTCTATGCTCTGTGGTATGTAATGCGCCTCTTGTTTTGCGCAACGTTTTCCGAAGTAATATACGAACAAAGCAGCGACTAGCAGTAAATAGGTCGCCGCATACGTCATTGGCTCAAATGCGTGAAATACGATGCAGCGAGCGAGTAGTGCAAGCTGTGTTAATATGAAAAGTAGTAGAAAATAAATCATGACGGTCACCTCGTTTACTTATACGCAACAGCAATCGTTAAGTTTCAAAAATATGAGAAATTTGTGAGAAGATAGACGTAAAATTTGATTATAGTATCATAATGCCCTTATTTATAACAAATAACGGTAAAGTATAGCTTTTTAGGGATAAATAAATGTTTTACAGTTCTCGATATAGTGGCTAAATAGGCTCAGGAAAGATGTGAGTATGTTGTGTTCGTTATAGTTTAACATTTTCTTTATTACACTAAAGTGGTATATTCGTAGTAGATAAGGAGGTGCATTAATGCATACACGTTATATAATGAGCGTGTTATTCGTTATGTTTCTTTGTGTAACCCCATATTGTGTAGAAGCTTCACCTTATATAGAGGAGCTAGACGAGCAGTGGTTGTTTTTTAATCAACAACTCATTACATCTATAGTGAAAGCGGATGCACCTCAACCGACAGCCGTTGTCGATTTACCTGTAGAATTTGAGGCACTGACTGGGCAAGTTTCAGGTTACGGGACGTTTGTGAAGCAGGTGAAATTAGATGCGAAGTTTGTTGGGGCAGGTCTAGGGCTAGAGCTACCGTATACATATAGTGCAGCGAAAGTATTTATTAATGGCATGCTTTATGAGGAAGTTGGCAAAGTCGGCACAAATGCACAAACACATGAGCGCGATTTGCAGTCGGTCGTTGTGCCGGTGAAGCCTCGTTCGGAAACGATTGAAATTGCGATTCAAATTTCGAGCTTCAATCATATTCGTGGTGGCTTTTCAGGTGCGCCAATACTTGGTGAATGGGACCCGATGTATAAATCATTTGTGACGGAGCGCTACGAATCCATTTTTGTTGGCACAATTATTTTTATTGTCGGTACGATGACGTTAATTATTGGCGTCATTGAGCGAAAAGAGAAAATGTTCTTCATGTTCGGCTTATTTGCGCTCGTGGTTGCGGCGCGTGCGCTTGTGTCTGTACCATTTTTATATCATGATGTAGCGCCGTGGCTGTCGTATGAGTGGGCGACGCGACTGGAGTATTTTACGACGAATTTGTGCTTCTCACTTTATGCATTGTTTATTTATTTGCTTTATAATAAGCTGTTTTCAAAATGGATTTTATATCCGGGCGTGCTGCTTTTATGGACGTTAGCCATTTTGTCACTCATAGCGGATGTCGTGACGTTTCAGGAAGCGTTTTTTAATATGTTCCCTGCGATGATTATGTTTGTCGTCTATAACCTTTGGATTATGATTCGTGCGTTAAAGCGTCAGTTAGTACTAGCTCGGTCGCTAATGCTTGGTGTACTGTTTGTTTTTACGGGGCTCATTATCGATTTTTTAAGTGGCATGGGCATTATTTACTCGCCGCCGATTGCGAATATTATGATTGCGCTGAACGTACTGCTTGTCATGGGTTCGCTTTGTTATAATTATGTGAAAAACATGCGCATGGTATCGAAATTAAATGACGAACTCGATGAAAAGGTACGTAGGAGAACGGCTGAGTTAAATAAGGTTAATGAAGAGTTACAGCGACTTGTACAGTTTGATGGTTTGACGGGTGTGTACAATCGTCATAAGTTTGATGGGGAGTTAGTGGGGCAGTTTGCGCAAGCGACGCATATTAGCTTATGTATGATTGATATTGATGAGTTTAAAAAATATAATGATTATTACGGTCATGTGCAAGGTGATAAGTTGCTTAAATGCATGGCGCAGTTTGTGCAAGCTCATTTGCCGAAGCATGCGATTTTTGCGCGTTACGGTGGTGAGGAATTTGCGATTATTTTGCCAAATACGCTGTTATCGGAAGCGGCGGACATCGCAGAGCAAGTACGTGCAGCGATTGATCACCAGCGTTGGGAACATCTCGGTCGTGAACTCGGCTATGTGACGATTAGCGTTGGGGTAGCAGAGCGTATGCATGACAAATGTGATGATGAAGTTGCGCTATTATCGCTTGCGGATGCGCGGTTATATTATTCTAAGCGCAGCGGTCGTAATCAAGTGGTGACATTTCATGCTTAAAAAGTCAGTGGGAAATTTATTTTCTACTGACTTTTTTGTGCGTATGTAAGCGTTTTACATTGCGCTCCTTCTACTGTTTGAATTGTGAATATCAACCTATTGTATTCGGATTTTTTAGTCAATAATGTTTATTTTTGATGAGAAAGTGAATAGTTAGTTAGTGTTGTGAAGCGTTTTGTTGCACTACATAAGTATAAAATCACGCAAACAATAGGGGGAATACGATGTCTATCAACAAGAAAATAATGGTTGCGCTATTATCAATTTTGACACTAACACTATTTATTAGCGGTAGTTTTATTTATCAATTGAAAGATGTGGATGCGACGTACTCAAGAGTCATTGATTCAATGGTGCCCGTGCTAAAC
>JAXJTE010000030.1:0-1871 GCA_036309765.1 Caryophanon sp.
CGTTTTTATGCTTCCTATTTTATCGAGATAACGGTATTTATTTAACGCCCGGTCTTTGGGATATGGAAGGCGCATTGTTTTGGAAAGCGCTTTTGTTTGAAACACCATTTGCTTTAATGCGTCTAGTGCCGGTCATAATAGCGATTTTACTGTTAAGCAGCTCGTACAAAGCGTATCGTAAATGTTCATAAAAAAAGCATGCGGATATATTACGTCCGCATGTTCTCGCTTGAAATTTTGTATAATGCTGTGCAAATTGACCGATATGAAAGGAAATATGTCACACTATTGGAGGTAGACATGAACATTCAAGCAATGAACAGTTATCCAATCACTGTCACAAAACGCGCAACACATTTGCCGAGCAACTTCTTTTTAAGCGAGGAGCAAAAGGGCAAAACAACGTATGAAATTAAAAAGGAAGACGGCTATTTGCGCCATTACGTAACGAAGGCAAATGGTGAACGTATCATGGTGAAGGAATCGAAGCTACCGAAGTCGCAGGAGGAAGACAACAGTACAGGCGACTTACAAGGAATGGTGGATGAAATTGTGATCAAAAAGCTGACGGACGTATTGGATTCGGAGCTTGTTAAACTATTTTCCAAAACGGGCGTCGTCGCACAAAAAGAAAAACAGCTCGAACGATATATGACAAGCATTTAACGTAAAAAGTCGATTGTTACTGTTTCGTAGCAATCGGCTTTTGTTTTTGTGCGTTGAAACTATTTCGAATGGAGTGCGTATTATATAGGAAAGTGAGGGGAAGCAATATGATTGTCTTGTTAGAAAATCCGAGTTATGAAGCGGCGTACGAACGGAAAGTGGAACGACTACTACGAAAATACATGAAATGACGGAGGTGTACGGATGTTTACATTCATTGCAGTTTACGGTACGCCAATTTTAGCGATTATTTTTTGCTTGAACTTAGTGCTTATTATTGATAAATCACGCAACGACCAAGATTTTCGCTGGAATGTGTATTTCATGACGGGCGCATTTACAATCATGGTGTCGTCGATTACGATTGCGTTGCTCACAGTGTTAGACGGGGTGTAACGAAAAAAGACGCTTGGCACGAAAAATGCCGAGCGTCTTTTTTTATGCAATCGCGTTCTTTAAGCCGAGAATGACTTGTAGTTGATGTTCGTAGTCTTCCTCTGTTGAGAATTTGCGATTAAACTCGATTTGGGCAAGCATGTTTTCGATAAGCGTTTCGTACGAAAAATCAGGCTGCTCGAATAAATCGACGTACCCGGCTTCACCTGGCTGCTGCACGCGCCATTTTCCGTTCGCGTCCTCATATACGTTTGCCATGACCTTTTGTATGCCAACTTGTGTAAACATCGTCATGCGCTCCTTCAACGACAGTCCGCTTACGTAATGTTGCACAGATTGTGGTGCGTCATCTGGAAAAATACCGCTATCTGTCGTTTGAGCCGCTACAATGTCGTTTACACGCTCGACAGCCCCTTCATAGCCACGCAGCTCTTGCATATAGTGCGTATGCCCGATTAAATCGCCTTGTTGAAACGCTACAATCGCTTTATGCTCAACGTCGATCATATCGCGAAACGACAGCTTTTTAACGTCTTGTTGTGCTTCGACTGGCGCGTCCCCATGCGTCGTTGTGAGCAACTGACGAAAATCTGTGTCGCTGCTTACCGCTGTTGCTTGCTCGTAGCTGTTGTAAACCCCATTTATCGCTTGAACTTTCATGTATATCCCATCCTTTCATATGATGTATCGGTAATATTATGTGAATAAATGGCTCATCACCGTAACTTGGGGTTGAATTTATATCAATTCAAAATTTTTACAATAAAAGATAGAATAAAAGCGAAAACTCACGTATCGTAATTGTTGTC